>CAZVKF010000001.1:0-298 GCA_964627585.1 uncultured Candidatus Saccharibacteria bacterium
GATACGCGCCGTTGCCGTTTATTACAATATCCGTTTTTTTATTCGCGAAGTTGCCGATGGCAGAAATTCTGTCGTCCTTAACAACAACGTCGGCCTTGTACGGCTCCTTTCCGGTTCCGTCGATTATCTGGACGTTTTTGATAAGCAGCATTACGTCTTCATTATACACTTTACTCAGCCGCGCTGCATTTTTCTATAACAATCGGGGCGCGATTCGTTTCCTGCGCGAACAAATAACCGAGGCCGAAACTTAGCGACGCGATAAAGAATAAAACCAAGAATAAAACAATTTCCCTGG
>CAZVKF010000001.1:339-4113 GCA_964627585.1 uncultured Candidatus Saccharibacteria bacterium
TCCATTCTTTTAGATATTCAAGAATTGATTCCATTTCAGATAAATCTCTTTGGTGGCTTTCAGGTCGCCAAGGTTATATTTGGCGATTTCCATGAACTTTTTTTCCTTGTATAAACCCTTAACCCCGTCGCCGCTCACGCCCTCCTCCTTCGGACTTTTGACGCCGAAGGCCTTTGACCAGAAATGCAGCGAGAACGGCTTCCGCATCGCTCCGTAAAAAGTAAGCTGATCCGCCAAATCAACATGCACCGCGCCGTATTGTTGGCTTGAAAGATAGCGGTTTGAAAGGAAGTTCTTCGTGGGGCGGATGCCGTGGACGGCCGAACGAATCATAAGAAAAGGCACGTCGAACGCGCGGCCGTTGAAAGTTACGAGATAATTATAGCTGTTGGCGGCCTCCCACCATTTCTTCAAAATCGCGGCCTCGTTTCCGGTTTCAATCCTTATGCCCGGCTCAAGCTCCTGCGGCATTGGTTCGCCTTGGCTGTTCAAGTAAACCGCGCCCTTATCCGTATCTGGATTCAGAATGCCTATGGCGACTATTTCCGCGGTCAAAGGCCAGAAGCCGAGACTGTCCTTCGCCTCTTCAACCTCCTCGTCGCTGTCGGCATAGCGCTCAAAATACTTCTGCATCTGTTCCTGCGAAATCTCGTCCAGCGTGTCAAAATCAACGCCGACGGTTTCTATGTCCAAAATAAGTTTCTGCTGGTTTGACATTGTTTAAATTATACAATAATATTATTTTTACTAAAACATGGCACATACAAAGTCAGGCGGCTCTACAAGCTTGGGCCGCGATTCAAGGTCAAAACGGCTCGGCATAAAAATCAACAACGGCGCCGAGGCGGCCGCCGGCGAAATTATTTTGCGCCAGCGCGGCACCAAATATCTCCCCGGCACTAACGTTAAGCGCGCCGGCGACGACACTCTTTACGCCGTAAAAACAGGCAAGGTTAAATTCGTTAATAAAAAGAAAGTGCGCTTTGACGGCTCGATGCGCTACGCGAGCGTAGTCAGCGTAATTCCGGCTTAACTGTAAGTTTGAGTTTCGCCTTTGCGCCGAAACCCAAATCCGCTTCAATTTCGTATTCGCCGATTGCCTTAATCGGCTTTTTCATTAAGATTTCGCACTTGTCGGGAAAACCGGCCTTGCCGTACCGCTTCTTTAATTCTTTAAAAATCGCGTCGCGATTTATGGAACCGAAAATCTCGCCTTTCTCTCCGGCCGCCGCCTTCATTAAAAGCGGCGTTTCCGATATTCTGGAAGCTAAAACTTTAAGCTTTGACTGTACCGCCTCTTCCAGCTGTTTTTTCTGCAGCCGAAATTCGTTCTGCGCCTTCAAATCCGAATCCGTGGCCTGCTTGGCGAGGCCGTTCGGAATCAAAAAGTTTTTTGCGTAGCCGTCGGACACTTCCCTTACCTCATATCTGTGCCCGACCTTCTTTACGTCCTGCAATAAAATCACTCGCATTACTTTACTGCATTTCGTCCTTCAGCACTTCAATGGCCTTATCGAGCTGAGGGTCTTTATTTTGATCGATATCTTCGCCGGTGAGTTCCACGTCAAAATCCGGAGCAAGTCCGTTGCCTTCAATAAGTTTGCCGCTCGGCATAAGCCAGTGCGCAATGGTAACTTTCAAAACCGAGCCGTCGCGCAAATCCTGAAGTTCCTGTACCGTGCCTTTCCCGAACGTTTTAGCCCCGATTAACTTCGCGCCTCTTTGGTCGCGCAGCGCGCCGGCTAAAATTTCCGAAGCCGAAGCCGAACCTTCATTAACCAAAATTGTAACAGGAACGTTCTTCAGGGCCTCATTGCCGCGCGCAATGAATTTCTGCACTTCGCCCGTCCGCGACTCCTCGCTTACCACCAAAGTGCCGCGCTCAAGAAACCATCCTGCCAGATCAACCGCGACGTTCAAATAGCCGCCGGGGTTGTTTCTCAAATCAAGCACCATGCCCCGCATTCCTTCCCGGAATCCCTTCGACATGGCGCCGTAAAACGCATCGTTCGCGTTCTCGTTAAAACTGTAGAGTTTTACGACAATAATCCCTCCGTCCTTTTTCTCGACGTCAAGCGTAGGCGCGACGATCGGCTCGCGGACTATCTTTATCTCCTGCGCCTCTTCTGTTCCCTTGTGCAAAATCAAAAGCGTAACAGCGGTGCCCACATCGCCCCGGATCAGTTTCACCGCTTCGTCCAAGCTCAAGCCCGATGTCGCGGTGTCGTCAATTTTCAAAATTTGATCGCCGCTTTTCAATCCGGCTCTCTCTGCCGGCGAATCTTTCAACGGCGCGATGACTACAAGCTGTTCCTTTCTGGTGCCGATCTCCGCTCCGATGCCGCTGAAATTTCCGCTGACGTCCTCGATGAACCTCTTCGCATCCGGGGGATTGAAGAAGGAAGAATAGGGGTCTTTTAACGACGCGACCAGTCCGTTGATTGCGCCGTACATCAAATCCTGATTGGATATCTCGCCTCCTTTTAAATGCAGTTCTTTTAATTTATTCCACGCCTCCCAGAATAGATTGAAGTCAACTCCGGCCTCTTTGGGCGCCTCAATACTTTTTACGCCTTCAATTACAATGATTTGCGCCTGGCTTCTGCCGTATTTAACTCCGGCAGAAAAAATAACCGCGCCGGTGAACGCGACTACGACAACAAAGATTCCGATCTTAATAATCTTTCTGCGCATGACTGTCATCGTAATGCTATCAGCTTTTCCCGAAAAAGCAAAGACATTATAATGGAAACGACGGGCATGAACCAGCAATTTCCTTCAAAAGAAGAGTATCTGCAGCAATTCAAGGACAGAAAAAAAACCTCGCGGATATACGTCAAGTACCAGCTCACCGGCCTGATGATTGCCGGCATACTTGGCGACAACGAACATAAAGCGCTGTACATCCGATTGGCCAAAAAGTACGATGAGCGAAAACTTATAGAGCTTGCGAGGAACATCGCCGAGAAAAAAAACGTGCTTAATAAGGGCGCGTATTTCATGAGCGTGTTGAAGGAAAATAAAAAATGGTTAGAAAAATAATTACGGTGGACAACAAAAAAGACGAAAAGTTCCTGCGGCAAAAAACCGTGGATTTTGATTTTTCCAAATTCGGCAAAAAAGAAATCCACCAGCTTGTCTCGGAAATGCGAAAGACGATGACTGCCGCGAACGGCATCGGCCTTTCGGCAAACCAAATCGGCCTTAACTTAAACGTCTTCGTCGCCCAGGTTCCGAATGAAAACGGAGGATTTAATTTCTATTCCGTATTCAACCCGAGTATTGAAAAAACATCCGAAAAAACAATAGCTCTTGAGGAAGGATGCCTCAGCGTGCCGCTGCTGTACGGCTCGGTGGAACGTCCCGAGAAAGTAACCCTGAACGGCCTTGACCAAAACGGCAGAAAAATAAAAATGAAGGCGTGGGGATTGCTGGCGCGCGTATTCCAGCATGAGGTGGACCATCTGAACGGCCGATTATTCACGGACAAAGCAAAAAATGTGCATACGCTGCCGGAGTCGGAACGATTGAAGAAACGCGAAGAAAAAATTCAGGAGAACAATTCATGATTCGTGATTCAAAATACATATTCTTCGGCACTCCGGAATTCGCCGCGATTATCCTGGAAAAACTCATAGACGCCGAGTTGCGTCCGCAAGCCGTCATCTGCAATCCGAATCGCCCAGTCGGCCGCAAAAAAATCATAACTCCCCCTCCGGTAAAACGGCTAATTGCAAATTGCAAATGGCCGATAGAAATATTACAGCTGGCAAC
>CAZVKF010000001.1:4123-4702 GCA_964627585.1 uncultured Candidatus Saccharibacteria bacterium
CCGGTCGGCCGCGAAAAAATCATGACTCCTCCTCCAGGCAAAGAGAGAATTATGAATTACGAATTAACAATAAAGAATAAAATTCAAATTCTTCAGCCAGAAAAATTAGACGAAGAATTCCATAATTCATTATTCATGCTTCATAATTCATTTGATTTCTTCATCGTTGCCGCCTATGCAAAGATAATTCCCAAAGAAATACTGGCTATTCCGCGCCTCGGTACGATCGGCGTTCATCCGTCCCTTCTGCCAAAACACCGCGGCGCAACGCCTATCCAGGCCGCGATTTTGAACGGCGATCCCGAAACCGGAGTCACGCTATATCTTCTTGACGAAAAAGTGGATCACGGCCCAATAATTGCAACTAAAAACTTAAAACTAAAAACTCAAAACTACATTGAGCTTATGCGGGAATTGGCCGAAGCTGGCGGCGATTTGCTTGTTGAAACCCTGCCGAAATTTATTGAAGGAGAAATCGCGCCGCGGCTGCAGGACGAAACTCAGGCGACTTACACGAAAAAATTCGTAACCGAAGACGGTTACGTTGATATGGGAAAAGATGATCCAATGCTGATAGAG
>CAZVKF010000001.1:4712-14259 GCA_964627585.1 uncultured Candidatus Saccharibacteria bacterium
GACCATTCTTAACGGAAAACGCGTTAAAATTCTGGACGCTGAATTAGAAAACGGAAAACTCCGCCTGAAAAAAATTCAGGCGGAGGGGAAAAATCCGCAACTGGTTAAATAACTAACGCGTTACCGAAATTGTCTCGCTCAATTCGGCCGATGGAGCGCTGACGGTTATCCTCCCCGTACTTGCGTCGCGCTGAAGGTTGTAGCCGGTATCGTAATCGGTAACGCTCGTCCAGTGCGCGTCTGTCGCCGAAGGGTCGAACACCATCTGCGGAAGATATGTCGGCACTACACAAGGGCCGATGTCATAATTACCTGCGCCGACGGCCATTTTGGTCGAGGTGGTCGGAATCACTCCGGCCGCGCAGCCGGTTTCAAAAATACCTCTGTTATCGGCAATTCGCTGACCTGCGGCGTCGAGAATCGCTCTTATGTTTGCGTGACGCTGGGTGTTCCGTGCCTGGGCAAACTGCCTGGCGGGGTTTAAAGCGATAATCACAACCGCCGCCAATATGGCAATAATGCTGATAACAACCAGCAGCTCAATCAACGTAAAACCTTTCTGTTTTATCATAAGCTTAATTTCAGAAATTCGAGCCGACCTTTTAAAAAATTATAACACAAACGAAAACCGCATTTGTCCACAACCTTCAAAAAACGGGAACTTCTTCCCACGAAACAATCGTCAGCGGCGAAAGAGTAACTGCGACCCTTATGTCGCTGACTATACCTTCAACCGCCGCAGTGGTTTTGATTATCTTCTGCGCGCCCTGATTCTCTACCGGCAAAATGTTGCAGCTTTCGGAAGCGGTCAGAGCAACTGTTTCATTGCCGCCATAAGAAGGATTTTGCGCAATATTTAAAAGGGCGCGATCTGCGCAGGCCTCTGCGAAAGCGCGGCTGCGCTCCTTAGAAGCGGCATCGAAAGCGTTAAAACGGCTCATATACGAAGAAAAACTGACTATGCCCGCGATGGTCAGCATCAACACCGCAATGATAATCGCCGACGTAACCGCAATATAACCTCTATTGCTTCCTTGCATATATGGTGGTGCGTAACGATGTGGTGGCATAATAAATGGTCAACTGCTCTCTCGGCCGGTATTCGACGACAAAAGAAACTTCTACCGCCGGCGCCTCTTCTTCGTTAAAGTGTCTAAATGTTAAATCCTTTATCAATACGCTCTCGCTGTTTAAAATAATCGGCTCGCCTTCGCCGTAAGAGATGAACGCATCCGTCCCGGATGCCTGAATAGTAACCGGATTCGGCGAAAAATCCAGTTTATTCACGGAAAGAACGCTGGAGGTTGCGTCGGCTGCCGGCTGAATAACGGCGTCAACGCCGTTTAGCGCCCAATTTATTTTAGCCATAACGAAACGCGACTCCTCCTCGACCTCTACCATGGCTGCGATACGGTATCGTCCCTCGATCATCTGATAAACGGCCAACAAAACCATGCCGAGGGTAACTGAAATCAAAACGGCGTAAATCAATGTCTCGATCAAAGTAAATCCTCTCATGGTGACGAGGTTATGATCCTCAATGCGTCGTTGCTCCGCACCGCGACATACACAAGATTATCTTCATAATCAACGCCGCTCGCGATCTGGGGGAAATTAAACGAACTCCAAAAAGCGATGCTGGCCGGATTGGAAATATCCCATACCTGAAATTCCTTATTGGCGTCGTTTGTTCCGAGAAATATAAGATTGTCGCGGGCATAGAGATCGTTTACGTCTGCCGCCAAATCAACCGATCCCAAATCTTGAATTGACGACGGGTCTCCTGCGTTCAGAACGTGAAGTTCATGATGGCTGGCGTGATTCGCTCCTCTGGTGCGGCCGAGATACAGCCGTGAACCGACAAGCTGAATGCTTTCCCCGTCTTCGTCGTCTCCCGGCGCATCGAACGAACCGACCTCAACGATATTCGAGGGGCTGCTCACATCCAGAACTTTTACCTCATCGGAAGCGGTGGTAGCGACGTAAGCCAAGTCGCCACTGACATATATCGCGTCTATATCGACGCCCATTTCACGACTGCCCAACGCCTGAGGATTGCCGGGATTGGAAACATCGACAATGTGAAACTCCGGGCCGGTGGAACTCAGAGTGCCTATGTACACTTTTGAATCGGTATAGAAAATGGCGTGTCCTACGGCGCCGGTTCCGGTTACCTCGGGGAGACGGAATGAACTTACGAGAGACGGCGCTGCGATGTTAGCGATATTAATAACCTGAAGCTGCGCATTCCTATCATTGTTGGCCGCATAGGCATAATTTTTAGTTGCGTCAACGGCATTCAAACTCGGTCCGGTATTCAAGCTCGATGCAATGACCGGACTTTGACCGTCCGTGGCGTCAACTATAAAAAAGTCCGGCTTGGCGGCGGCCGAGGCCTCGGCCGTTATATAAACTATCTTATTAATCACATCCAAATCCGTCGCGGAATTTCCGGGGCCGAGATCAACCGACCCAAGCGTTCGCGGATTTCGCCAATCGCCGCTCAAACCTCCGCCGCCGCCGTCATCGGGATCGGGTGGCGGAGCAATATTGCGCCAGTCCGTAACCAACGTTATCACTTCAACGCTTTGTTCTCTCAAAGGATCTGTCTGCCATTCAACCGAAACGGTAACTTCTTTTGTGTCGTCACCGACCGTCTCGACGGTCGTCGCTATGGAAAATTCACCCTGAGTGGAAGACGAATTGCCGAGGGCGTCAAAATTCTGCCGCGCCAAAGAACGCGCCTGTTCGAGCGCCTGTTTGGCAAGATAGGTCGCTTCGCTGCTTAATTCTGCGTCGACGCTCAGTGATTGAGCGCCGAAAAATACGGCTACGGCGGCCGCAACGCTCACGATGATGATTGTCAAAGCAATAAGAAGTTCTAAAGTGCTTTGTCCTTTAACGCGTTTTTTACCAGTTAATCCTTCCTTCACCGTTTACTTCAATAGTAACACTCCTTGTATCGTAGCTCAAAATGATCGTCCCGGAAGCGCCGGTAGTAGCCGAAAGTTGCTGGAATACGATTTCTTGTGTTCCGCTTGCGTCAACGGCCGGCGATTTAAATATGACTTCGTCAAATTGAGGATCTCGGGAGGCATAAGAAGCGCCGGAAAAAAGAATATAACGGTCGGCGTCAATAAAAATACCGTGCGGCAACTCATGAAGATTGTTAAAAGCATCCGATCTCGCGCTCCGCAGAATACTCACCACCGTGTCCCGTTCTGCAGTCAGAGCGGAGCCTCTGTAGAAGTCGAGGCCGACAAACAGCCCGATGCCCATCACGATGAGAAAGATACCAACGGTAATTACTATTTCGATTAGGGTAAATCCTCTAAGGATGCAATGTCTGGGTGATTTCATAAATCGGGGTGATTATTGAGACGGCCACGAAACCCACTATTACGCCCATCAATAAAAGAAGAACCGGCTCCAAAACACTCGACAAGTTCTTGGTGATCTCGTCCACTTCGTTCTCGTAGAAATCGGCGAGATAAAAAAGATTGCTTTCGAGCGTTCCGGTTGCATCGCCAACTTCAATCATCCGCGTTGCGATTGGAAAAAAAATATCCTCGCGCCGGCCCAGTTGGCTGTGCAACGATTCTCCTCTCTGCGCGGCCAGAGAAGCCTCCTGTAACGCCCTGCGGTAAACAAGGTTTTGCATGCTGCTCGCCGTAATGATTAACGCCTCAACTATTTTAGTTCCGCTTTTAAGAAGCAGGCCGAACGTTCTTGTGAACTCCGCGACATTGGCCATCTTGGACACTTGTCCGAAAAAAGGCAGTATCAGCAACAGGCGATGAGCCAGAAAACGGAATTTAGGCAGGCGTATCAGCAAAAACCACAATGCCGTAAGCGCAAATACCGCCGCCAGCAGCCAAAGTCCGTATTCGAAAAGAAAATTGGAAACCGCAATAAGGGATTTTGTGGTCCAAGGCAGCTCAATGCGCAAACTGGAAAAAATCGGGGTAATCCGCGGCATGACGAAAAAAACAAGAATGCCCGTAACGCCGATGGTGGCCGCCAGAATCACAAAAGGATAAATCGACGCCGATTTTATCTTTTGACGCAGTAACTGCTTTTTCCGCAATTCCGAAGCGAGATAAACAAGATTTTCGGCAAGCATGCCGCTTCCTTCTCCGATTTTTATTATGTTTATGAAAAGCTCTCCGAATAAAGATTCAAACTGCATCAAGCTTTGCGACAAAAATTGTCCGTTCTCTACGTCACTGATCACTCTTTCAAGAATGTAAGCAAATGACTTGGAACGCATTTGTTTTTTAATGAGCGTCAAACTGTCGAAAAGCGTCATGCCCGTTTTAACCATAATCGAGAGGTGCTTGGCGAAAAGAATTTTTTCCGAGAGAGGAACGTAAAGAAATAATGGTTTTCTCATTCGTGCATAACTCTTAAAACCTCTTCAATGGTCGTTATTGCCGCCAAGACCTTCCGCAAGCCGTCTTCAAGCATGGTGGTCATGCCTTCGCGAACGGCAATCTCTTTTATCTGGGATGAGCTAAACCGTTTTACAATCGCATCACGGACTGCATCCGTAACCTCCATAACTTCGTGAATGCCGATTCTGCCGAGATAGCCGCTGCCGACGCACTGTGCGCATCCCGCGCCGGAGTAAATGCCCCCTTTCCTCAACTCCGTTACCATCTCCTGCGGCACCGCCGCCGCAAGCGTCTGAAGTTCAGCCGCGCTCGGCTGTCTTTTGGTTTTGCAGTCCGGACAAATTTTCCGCACCAAACGCTGAGCTATGGCAATGTTGACGGTAGATGCAATCAGAAACGGCTCCACTTTCATGTCAATCAATCGCGGCAGAGTGGTGGCGGCGTCGTTTGTATGAAGGGTGGAGAGAAGGAGGTGGCCGGTCAAAGCGGCATTCACCGCGATGTTTGCCGTCTCCTGATCGCGTATTTCCCCCACCATGATAATGTTGGGATCCTGGCGCAGAATGGCTCTCAAACCGTTTGCGAAAGTAAGGGCGGTCTGTGAATTCACCTGAATCTGATTGATGCCTTCAAGAGAATATTCTATCGGGTCTTCAATCGTGATTATCGAAACGCCTTCGGTGTTTAAAATTTTCAGAATCGTGTATAAGGTGGTGGTTTTGCCGGAGCCGGTCGGACCGGTCGCAAGTATCATGCCGTATGGTTTCTGAATCGCTCTTTGGACGATTCCCAAATCCCGGTCTGAAAAACCGATTCCTTTGAGATTAAATTCTTGGCCCTGTTCGCTCAGTAAACGCAAGATCGCGTTTTCGCCGTAGTACGTCGGCACCACGGAAACCCTTATGTCGAACCGCGCCTCTTTCATCGCGCTGCGGAAACGACCATCCTGCGCTGCGTTGTGTTCGTCGGTACGCAAGCCGGCCACAACTTTAATGCGAGAAATGATTTCCGACTGCAATTCTTTGGGAATGGAAAATATTTTCCGAAGAACGCCGTCAATGCGAAATCTGACATTAATCTTGTCCTCGGCCGGGTCGAAATGAATATCTGAAGAACGCATGCCGTACGCATAGGTGATAATGTCGTCAACCAAACTAATAATGGAAATTTTATCCGGCGGAGAAGCAAGCGCCTTTTCGATTTCCGATTTCCTGTCAGTGGACTTAATCATTTTGTTTTGTATATTTCAATTCAATATGCTGACCGTCTCTTAGGGTCAGATTCGCTCCTTCTCGGCTCGGCTGGCCGCCGACGGTCATCTCAAGAGAATATCCCGGGCGGTCAAACGGCTGGCCCCAAACGCCGAAAAAGTCGCCGAGAGTATACTGACGGCTGTCCTGCGACTCAACATGAAGCTCGCCGGTATCGTCATGAGTGTGCAAAGCATGGTCACATATATCGGAGACGCCCACGTCTGCGGGGACGATCATTTTTGCGCCGTCAAGGGAAATAGTGAGGATTGGATGAATATGCTGGACCAATTGAACACCGGGAACAAGGCACGGCACATCCGTGGAATTACTGGCCTTCGGCCGGGAAGAATTCGGATTGGTGAATCGCGGCAAGGCAAAAAGTCCGCCCAAAACCGAAATGGCTATAACTAAAAAAATGACTGTCGCAACACGATTACGATTGCGTTTTCTCATGATAGAAATTATTATAACATACGTATCTCAAATTATGCCATTGCCGGGTCGTCTAACGGTAGGACACAGGTCTCTGGAACCTGTTATCTTGGTTCGAATCCAAGCCCGGCAGCAAATGAAAACAGCATACCTTTGTGGTATGCTGTTTTCATCTAGTGGCTTGGATTCGAACGGGAAAGGAGTCGGGAAAACGGAAGTTTTCCCGTGGCGGAAATCTTGAAACCGATGGGTTTCAAAGAGCAAAAAGCGAGTCCACTTGGTTGAGCTTTTTGCGAGTGAGATTCCAAGCCCGGCAGCACTTCGGCAAGCACTTCGGACTTCGGCCGAGCTCAGCCGATGCGCAAGTTTACCCCGAGTTTACCGAGGGGCTCACAAGCACGCTTTAAACAATACTGTATAATGATTATGGATAAAGCTATGCATAAGGCGTAAGAGATAAAAGGTCGCGAATAAAAATTCACCAAAAAGCCAAAATGGCATACGATAACTCAGAAAGAAAGACGTACCAGGGGAATTGGAAATGTTCAAAATGCGGGAAAGAAATCACCTCGCTCCCTTTTGACCCGGACCCCTCACGACTGGATCAGCTCCAGTGCCGCGACTGTCATCAGAAAAGTCGCGATTCATTCGGCGGAGGAAGAAACTTCCGTCGTTAAAAAACCAAAAACAGCCCCCTGCGGGCTGTTTTTGGTTTGGCTTATTCCAGTTCCAACCCAATTTCTACATCCACCTCATCCTTTAATTTTTTCTCCTGAAAAACAAGAGGGCTGATTGACTAATAATAATTAAAGTTTATAATCTATTCGTTCTACAAAATTTAAAACAGGGGGGGCCTTATGAGTTTGGGATTCGGCGAATCTGTTTGGGAGCGCGAAGGTTCCGCTTCCAATGAACTGACAAAGCATTCCTACATAGCCGCGGTCAGCGCTTTTACGACTTATGGGATCGTTCTTGCTTCCGTTGTCGCGTTTATGACGCTCGGATGGCGGCCGGCATCAATCTGGCCCGTTCTGGGAATAGGGTTGGCAATGCCGATAGTGGGCATCTTAATCGCGACGCTCAGCGACGCATGGCTGGTTTCCATGTTCGGCTACAGTTTGCTCGTGGTCGGCTTGGGCGCGATTACCGGGCCGAGCGTTTCTCTCTACGAAACGGGGGTTGTAATCACCGCACTCACGGCAACCGCCGGAGTTTCCGTAGTCATGTCGCTCACCGGCATTTTGTATCCCAACTCGCTTGAAGGAATGGGCAGCTATTTATTCGGCGGCCTGCTCGCACTCGTCTTCGTCCGTTTCGGACAAGCGATAATGGCCGGCATGGGCATAAGCGAATCAATCTGGTATATGCCCTACATCGAATACGGCGCGGCCCTGCTCTTCAGCTTGTATATCGTCTACGACTGGAACCGCGCCCTGCGCCTGCCCCACACGCTGGACAACGCAGTGGACTGCTCAATGGCCATATTCCTGGATATAATCAATCTTTTCATCACGCTGCTTAGAATCTTCGGCGGCGTCGGCAAAAGCAAGGATTAGCTCCGCAAAAAATTATCAAATCAAATAGCCCCTTCGGGCTATTTTCGTGCATAGAATGCAGAAATCATTATTATATAAATGTTACAGTTGGCTCACGATCGTGAGCCAACTGTAACATTGGGGTTTGTAACGCGCCGCGGGGTTTTCCATTATATTGCAAAGTATGTCAATGGAACGGTTATCCCCACAAAACACTGCATATATCAAAATGCGGCAATGCGGCAAAATACGCTTTGACATTGCCGCATTTTAAAGTTTTGAGCTTTTGCGGGGTTTATTTATATACGATTGCCGCATTACTATATGCTTTGCCGCATTATTAGTTGATCCAGATTTTAAGCATGATTCGACCTTAAATACCTGCCTTACAATTTAAGGAGCCATGAGAAAGATTATTTCATTTTTAGTAATTGGAGTTTTAGTCAGCAACTATCTTTTTTACGTACCATTGGCTCTTGCCGAAGAACCAATTCCTTCGGATGAAGCTGTAGATACGGAGCAGCCGGTTTCTGAAAGCGCTCCGCAAGCCGAAGCCCCTATCACCCCCCCCCCCACCCCCCCCCCCCCCCCCCCCCCCCCCGCAGTTGACGATGAACAAACGGAGTCAACTTCCACTGAATTAACTGCTTCTTCGACACCAATTGTTAGCGATACACAAACTACTGCTGTAAATTCAAACGATGATGCTGCGGGAACATCGGAGGCGACTTCCACGGAAACCATAGTTCCCGTAGATTCGCCGTGGATTACGAATGACGATGGCAGCGCCACTACCCGGGAAAAGGGACAAACCGGCGGAACTTACGTCGCGCCGCACAACGACAAAGTAACCGTTACTTTCAGTACCCTGCCCGACCCCGCCGGTACCATTACGGTGCGGGAGATTAAACTTTCTCCGGAAGAACAAGAAAATCTTCAGGCATTTTCGGATACCGCCTACGAAATAATCTCCTCGATGCAAGACGGAACTTTTGAATATAACCTGACTCTCCCGCTCCCGGCTTCTGCGACAGGCAAAGATGTTGAAGTTAAGGCGGCAGAAAATGTAGGTGATTTGGCTCAGGCAGAAAATGTAGATCGGCCAAAAATCAAAGAAAACGATGTAATAAAAATCTCCGGCCTCAATCACTTCACGATATTTGTTCTGGTTCCGACCGGAACCGTCAATATAACAAATGGAGTTTACGCCGTCGTTGCCGATTCGTTTGTAGACCAGAACAATCCCGCGGGCAATAACGGGTCCCTGACCACAATGAACGTTTGGTCGGAAACGAACAAAAACAGAAGGGCTCTAATTAAATTTGATTTGTCTTCCATCCCCTCGGGAATCACCTCTGTATCAAATGCCACCCTGCAGCTTAGGTTGAGCAACGCTCCGGGATCATCCAGACAACATGATATTTACCGTATAGCATCGACCTGGGCCGAAGGAACCGTTACGTGGGATACACAGCCAAGCGCCGCATCCTCTCCAACCGCATCTGTCGTTACCGGCACGACGGCAACATTTTTAACCTGGAATGTGACCGCGGATATAAATGCTTATCTCTCCGGCTCTGCTGTTAATTACGGCTGGCTTATTAAGGACAGCGAAGAAGACGGAACTGCCGCCAGCACTTTTGAAACCACCTATATTACGAGAGAAAACGGAACTGACGATAACAGGCCAGAATTATCAATCAGTTTTAACCAATCCGATCTTTCAGGATTTCATTATCCTTCGTCTCAGCAAGCGGTGACCTCCTCTGCCGGCGATAACAACGGCTATCAAACTAACCCCACCGGAGCATTTGCGCCTGATGATAACTATGCCGTAGATTCGAGCTCGGGCACCGCAGTTAATAGCGGTTGTACCTCAACCGGCGCGGACAAGCATATATTCTCGAGTTTCGATTTGGACAGTCAAATTCCC
>CAZVKF010000001.1:14269-21696 GCA_964627585.1 uncultured Candidatus Saccharibacteria bacterium
CGGCGCGACAATTGACGGATTGGAAATAAGACAGGATCTGAAGGCAGATTCGTTGACGGCCGCTCCGTTTACATGCGTGCAGCTGTCTTGGGACGGCGGCACTACCTGGACTTCCGTTGAGCACAAACAAACTTTGAGTACAACTTCGGAAATTACCTATACCTTTGGCGGAGGATCCGATAAGTGGGGAAGAACTTGGAGCAAAACCAATCTTTCAAACACGAATTTCAAAGTTAGAGTTATTAACGGAGATAGCGATGACGGCAGTTCTCCCAGAAGTTTTTCCCTGGATTGGGTGGGCGCAAAAGTTTATTTTACACCAGATACAACGGCTCCAACTGCGCCCGGCACTCCGATAACTTTTTCTCCGACCAATAATGCGGCTCCGACATGGAGATGGACGGCATCAACCGATAATATAGCGCTGGATCATTATGTATTGTACTGGGATACCGTTGCCGGCGGCGAAACAAACAGTTCCGGCAATTTAAGTTCGGGGACGACAAGTTTTACTCACGGTTCTTCTCTTTCAAACGGCACTTGGTATGCGAAAGTCAAGGCCTTTGATACTGCCGGGAATTCATCTGCCAGCGGGAACGGGAGCGTTGCTGTGGATACGACCGCGCCAACGGGCAGTCCGTGCGTAGAAATCGATGGGCCCGATCTTTGTTTCAACTCGATCCAGGATGCGATTAATGCCGTCTCGAACGGAAACGTAATTACGTTATCCGCGGGGCTTTACCCCATATCCTCAATGATCACGATTAACAAATCGGTTACGCTTCGGGGACCGCAAGCGGGAATCGACCCGAGGCCCGGCGCCGGCGCCTCGCGCACTGCGGGCGATCCATTTTCGGAAGCGATTCTTGACAGCGGCGGAACGCTCGCAACCATATTGCGCGTTGCGGCGGACGACGTTGTGATAAACGGACTGGAGGTAAAAAGCGGAACCGGCGATTTAATTGATTCATCGGCTTCAAACCCCGTAAAGCAACGGCCCGCGGTAAGGAACAACATCATTCACGATTCTTCGGGCGATGAGGGCATACAACTTCGCAACACTTCCTCCGCCGTTATTGAACATAATTACGTATATGCTACTGCCGGGGACGCGATAAATCTTTGTTGCGGTTCTACAAACGGCATTATCCGCCTGAATGAAGTCCACGACATTTCATCGCCGGACGCCGCAATTTATGCGTATGGTTCCCAAAATACTACCATTGAAGAAAATCTTGTATATGACGTCGTGAATAACGACGGCATAAAGTTGGGTGATAAGAGCGGCGCCGATGCCGGCTCTTCGCCCGGCGGCGCCATTTTAAATAACATAATCCACGACACTAAACAGGATGGCATAAGCGTGTATCAGAGCGGTGTCTCAGTGGAAAGAAATGAGGTATACCATAGCACCAGCGAGAACGGCGCCATTCACGTCGCGTTTGCGGTTTCCAGTACTACGATTTCCGGAAATTACGTGCATGATAATGCTCTTGTCACCTCTAAATTCAGCGATGCGGCCGGGATTCTTATCCGGAGTACCGTAAACGTGGCAAGTACGTCTATTTCGGAGAATAAACTGGAAGGAAATACGCCCTTCGGACTCACGAATCATGCAGCCGCCGTTTTAACCGCGGCCCATAACTGGTGGGGAAGCGCAACGGGGCCGACCCACACAAGCAATCCCGATGGCTCCGGCGATGCCGTAAGTGACAACGTTACCTTCATTGCTTGGTGCACCGACAGCGAATGCGCAACAACAGACACCACCGCGCCTACGGTTACCCTTACGACAGACGAGCTAATTACCAATATCTCTCCTATTCCGGTCACCGCAACCTTCTCGGAATCAGTAACCGGATTCACCGATTCGGATGCTGTAACGAATGGCACGGTGGACAATTTCTTGGGGAGCGGCACCACTTACACCTTTGACGTAACGCCGGCCGGGGAGGGCACGGTCACTGTCGATGTGGCAGGAGGAGCGGCGCAAGATACTGCCGGCAATGCAAACACCGCCGCAGCGCAACTTGCGATAACTTTTGACAGCGCCCCGCCCGTCATTACAAGCGTCGCATTTTCTCCCGCATTTGGCGTAAAAAAGATCGGCGATATTATCACGCTCACTATTAACGCCGACGCTCCCGGATACACGGCTGGCGCTATTACGGTGAACGGCGTTGCGGCGGGTGGATTTACAGATGCCGGAGGCGGAGTCTATACGGCAACGTATACTGCCGCCTCAGGGAATACCGA
Organism: uncultured Candidatus Saccharibacteria bacterium; assembly: GCA_964627585.1. Taxonomy (GTDB): domain Bacteria; phylum Patescibacteriota; class Minisyncoccia; order UBA6257; family GWB1-45-9; genus CAZVKF01. The sequence continues at coordinate 16,526 of CAZVKF010000001.1, forward strand.
TGTAGCCGATAATTCCCAGATTCCCGTGAGCGTTATCTTGACCGATGCCGCCGGGAATTCCAATATCGCTTTCACTGCTTCTCCGTCAGCAGAAAATTCTCCGGCAATTGACGCCAATGCGCCGACCGTTTCGGTCGTGAGCCCGTTGGCCGGCACCACCTACACGCCAAATGTTACTTTGCAGGTTACCACCGATGAAAACGCGGAATGCACGTACAATCTGGACAGCGCCACTAATCAAACAATGGGCGCGACCGGAGGCAGTTCACATTCGCAAGCCCTGAGTTCGCTTGCCACCGGTACTCACACCGTGCAATTTACCTGCACCGATCCGGCCGGCAACGGCGCGACCGGCGCCGGCATTCCCTGGACGGTTGCTGCGGCGACCGGCAGCACCCTCGAATCCGGCGGTTCGGATGTAGTGTTTGACTCCGCCACCGACGGCCAGGCGGACCTGCCGAATGAAATTACGAATATAGCGCTGAGCAACGACTCGGCCTTGGACGTGAACGGAGGTGTCAATACCGCTTCGGGCGGCAACATTACGATTGGGGGCAGTACACAGACGCTTAATACCTACACCAATGGCGATCTTGCCGGCGTTGACTTGAGCGTTGCGCAGACCATCGGAGGACAGGAGGTGTTCGTGGAAAAGGGAGTAAAACTTGAATCCGGCACTGATGGGATTCCCATCGTGCTTACGAACACCGCCATCTCAAACGCCAGCGTCTCAATCCCGGACGGCACGACGATTCTCGCTCCCAATGGATGGAACGGCACAATTCAGCCGCCGAAAAGCGGTTCAAGTTCCGGCACGGCGCCCTCCGGCTTTTCTGTCGGCAATACCGTAATTGAAGTCGGCTCGACGAATGCCGTACTCATATTTGACAAGCCGGCAACACTGATTCTTAACGGTGTTAGCGGAGCAGTGGGATATAAACCGGCGGGCGCGAGCGCATGGATACGAATCACCAATACCTGCAGCGGCGGTTTTGACGCTCCATCCAGCCCGGCCTTCCCCGAAGAATGCGCTATTTCCAACGGCATTGATACGAAAATTGTAACGTATCACTTCACGACCTTTGGTTCACTGGTGCGCCCAACTCATCACGGAGACGGCGGAGGCGGCGGGGTAAGTTCCGCAACTCCTGAAATAAGTGTTCCTCCCGCCGCAGAAAAAAAAAAAAAAAAAATAGACGAGCTCAAGAAACGCCTGATTGTTTTATTACAACAAAAGGTAGAAGCGCTGAAACAAGAACTGGCGCGGCAGCTTGCGCTGCAAAATCAGCTCTATGCCGTAAAAGTTGGGCAAAAATCGGAAGAACAGATTCCCCTGCCCCCCGTTCTAAACGGCAGATGGAAGTTACTGCCCTTCAAAATGATTTCTGGATAATTGAGGAAAATATATTTATAATAATTAGGGGTGGAAAACAAAAAATTCATCATCGTCAATATAGTACTTGTAATTATAATTCTGGCTCTATTAGCCGGCAATATCTTTCTATTCATTAGATCGAATACTCTTGAAAAAACATGGAATAAGGTTCAAACAACCTCAAAAATAGATTCCGTACGTTCCGAAAAAAATTCCAAAATTTTAACATTCGCGCATTTATTTATTGAAAAGGTGTTGAAAGCAGAATCGCCGATGGATTTTGAAACGCGCCTGCAAATAGAAAACGCGGTACGGGATATTAAGGACGATGAAATTATGCGGCAGTGGAAAAAATTCATAGACAGCAGAAGCGAGGCGGAAGCCCAGGTTGAAACGATTAATTTATTGCAGAAATTAATTGATGGAATAAACATTTAACAGCTTGAAGCGCGATGAATATTATCGGTATTGACATCGGCGGCAGCAAGATACGCGGCGTACTTTGGAACGGTGCGAGGATCGTTCACGGCTATGAATTTTCAACGCCAAAAAATAAAAAGGGATTCGTTAAACGCCTTAAAACAATCGTGAAACAATTATCCCGCGGGGAAGCTGACCCAATCGGCATCGGCGTGGCGGGCGTAATACGCGGAACTTCCGTCATTTTCAGCCCCAATATCTCTTATCTCAAAAATTTTGATTTTTCCGCCATAGGCGGAAAAAATACAAGAGTTGACAATGACGCACGCTGTTTTGCGCGCGGCGAATATGCTTTCGGCGCCGGGAAAAATTCCAAAAGCATTTTTGCGCTTACAATCGGCACCGGCATCGGAAGAGCATATGGCGAAAAAGGCATGATTCGCCCCATAAAAAAGTTTGAATATCCCGAAAAATGGGAGAAAGAATACCAGCGCATCCGTGACGGCCGCGATAACAGCCGGCTCGTCAAATTCTTGGGGGGCAAATTAGCCCAGCCGATACGCCGACTCAAACCGCAGACCGTCATAATCGGAGGCGGATTGCTCGGAAGAAAAGGTTTATTTGCCGCCCTAAAAAAAGAACTGGGGCAACATAAAATTCGCGCCGCGATAAGACAGCCGCGCCTTAAAAGCAATTCCGCCGAGATCGGCGCCGCTCTGCTTTTCAAACCATGAAGGACTCATTTTTCTGGGGATCGGCCACGGCCGCACATCAGGTTGAAGGCGGAAACCGCAACGACTGGACGAAATGGGAAAAAGAAAACGCCCCTCGACTCGCTTCACTCGCTCGGGGTAAACAATGGCCGGATTACATTCTAAAGAACTATCCCAGCCCGCTGCAGGAAGAAAATTATATTTCCGGCAAAGCATGCGACCACTACAATCGTTTCCGCGAGGACTTTGACATCGCCAAAAAACTCGGCCACAACGCGCACCGCTTTTCCATAGAATGGTCGCGCGTAGAACCGGAAGAAGGAAAATTCAATGCAAAAGAGATTGAGCACTACCGCGAAGTTATTCACGCGCTCCGCGAACGCGGGCTGGAACCGTTCGCAACGCTGTGGCACTGGACCCATCCGCTTTGGTTCACCGAGCGTGGAGGATGGACGCACAAAGATGCCGAGAAATCATTCCTGAGATTTGTCGAGGTTGCCGTAAAAGCATTTCCGGAAATAAATTATTGGATCGTGCTAAACGAACCCGAAACATTTGTGCGGCACGGTTATCTGCTTAAACCCTTCGGCATGGCGCGGCCGCCCGGAAAATTCAATCCCCTGTCAGCTTACCGCGCACTGCAAAAACTTACGCGAACATACAAAAGCTCGTACCAACTGATTCGCAAGGTCACGAACGGAAAAGCAAAAGTGGGCTTTGCGGAAAGCTTGGTTTATTTTGAATCATACAGTCGCTGGCCGCAGAATATTATTTTAAAAAATGTGCTGGAATGGTGGCGCAATAAATTATTCGTGCCGAAAGTTGTCAATTCGGCCGATTTCATCGGGTTGAATTATTATTTCCACACCCGAGTGCGGTTTAATCTTCTCAAATCCCGTTGGGGCATTCAATTTAATGACGACAAGATTGTAAGCGACATACATTGGGAAATTTATCCCGAAGGAATTTATCATATTTTAAAAAACCTGAAAAAGTATAATAAGCCGATTTTTATTACCGAAAATGGCGTTGTGGACGCGCGTGATATTTATAGAGCAGATTTCATTAAAGACCATATTAAATATGTTCATAGAGCCGCTTCCGAGGGTGCGGATGTCCGCGGCTACTTCTACTGGTCTCTTCTTGATAATTTCGAATGGAACGAAGGGTTCTGGCCGAGATTCGGACTGGTGGAAATTGACTATAAAACTATGGAAAGAAAAATCCGCCCCAGCGCGCTGGAATACAAAAAAATCATTGAATCAGGGAACCTTTCTTTTTATTAAAATTTTTGTTAGAATACGTTTGTTCTTCAATTCTTTAAAAAATGGGGCTAAACAGTGGAATCATGGCATGATTTCAACGGCTGGTTTTTCAAACGGTATTTCATGTTACGGCCGACTGAAGCTACGCAATGCGGCGTGGAGGGATATGATTACCTGTTAAACGATTATAGCGATCGTGTTTACGGCGAAGAAAAAGCGTTTTTTGAAGAAGCCCTTAGACGCATACGCAAAGTTTCGCAGAAAAAACTGACGCCCGACGAAGCCGTGGACTACGCGCTTTTGAAGGGCAAACTCGTTCTTGAGAATTACGAATTTCAGAAAGAAGACCGCCGTCTCCGCAGTCCCGCTCTTTACGACCCCGTCTCGGACATCTATTACCTGACGGTGAAACCCATCAAAGATCTTTTTGGTTCAACAATGGGGCGGCTGGAACGAACTCCGTATCTCATTTTTCAGGGCATCCGCAATCTCAGCAGAAAAGAAGCCAATCCTCCAGCTCTCTGGGTCAAAATGGCCATAGCAGCCGCGAAAGGCGGAGGAATTTTTATTGATACCCTGCCGCGCATTCTGGAGGAAAAAGGCGTTTTAAAAGCAAAAATCGAGCGCGACAAACTCCAAAATGCGATTGCGCGTGCCAACCAGGCCCTGCGGAACTTCGTTTTCTTCCTTGAAACCGACCTTCTTCCCAGAAGCACCGGCGTTTACGCCGTCGGAAACGAGTATTTTGACTTACTTCTCAAAAACAAGCATTTTCTCCGATACGACGCCAACTATCTGCTCGGCTTGGGAGAAGGACTTTTTGAGAAAACCAAGAACGAACTCGCGGCATTGGCCGAAGAGATGATGCCCGGAAAAAGCATCAACGACGTGGCGCGGATTATTCAGGAAAAACATCCCTCGTCTCTGCCGGAACTTCTAATGGCGTATCAGGGCGCCATGGAAGCCGCCCGCAACTTCACGCTGGAAAAAGGACTCGTTACTTTTCCTCCGCACGAACTGCTGCGCGTCGTCTGGACTCCCGAATTCAGCCGCAATGAAATTCCTTTCGCCGCCTACCTCAATCCTTCGCCCAACGACCCGGAGCAAATCGGACATTATTATGTCACTCCGGCCGAAAGCGAAGACCTGCTGCGCGAGCATAACTGGATAGGCATCCGGAATGTTTCCGCGCACGAGGCCTATCCGGGCCATCACCTCCAATTCGCGATAGAAAATTCAATTCCGGCGGCGCACACCCTTCCCCGGCTCATGAACGAGTCATCGGTCTTTTTCGAGGGCTGGGCGCTGTATTGCGAACAGCTGATGCACGAACAGGGATTCCTCGATACGCGCGAACACCGCTTCGTTATGCTGAAAGACCGCCTGTGGCGAACGCTG
>CAZVKF010000001.1:21706-25332 GCA_964627585.1 uncultured Candidatus Saccharibacteria bacterium
AATTGACGTAAAGACGCAGACCGGCAGAATGACTTACGACGAAGCCGCGGATCTGATGGTCAAGGAACTGGAATTCCCGCGCGAACAGGCCTGCGCCGACTTGAACTGGTACAGCCAGGCGCCCGCTACGCCTCTCGGCTACGCGCTGGGTTGGTTCATCATCAACCGCCTGCGCGACCGGGAAATGAAACGCCTCGGCTCGAAATTCAACCTGCGTGAATTCCATGATAAGCTTTTAAGCTGCGGGGCCATATCGCTTCCGCTAGTCATAAAAAGAAAATTCTCTAATACATAAGCGCTTCGGCGCTTTTATGTTTTTTATCTTATAATTAAACAATGAACTGGCTTATCGTGGCCGTCGCGGCGCAGTTTATAAACGGCAGCTCCGCGGTTATAGATAAACTGCTGCTTAAAAAATCCTATCCGAATCCTATCGGCTATACGTTTTGGCTCGGCGTCCTCGGGTTATTTTCCATTATTCTTATTCCGTTCGGTTTTCATATCCTTCCAGCGGCGCAGCTCGTCATTGCTCTCGTTACCGGAGCATTTTTTATCTGCGCCATGCTTTTTTATTTTCTTGCGCTTTACCGCGGCGAAGCATCCAACGCCGTCGTCCTGATAGGCGCACTCTCCCCCATTTTTACGCTTATTTTCAGCTCGCAACTGCTCGGCATCAAATTGAACGCCTACCAATTCATCGGCTTTCTCATTCTTATATTGGGCGGCTTTATTTTATTTTCGATAGAGCAAAAAGGGGCGCGCCTGAAAATTCTTGCATTCGCGATAGCAAGCGCGTTCTTCTACGGCCTGTCCAATACCCTCACCAAAAAAGTTTTTCTGGACGCGAATTTCGCAACCGGTTTCGTATGGATAAAAATCGGCGGCATTCTGCTTGTTCTGTCATTCCTGTTGGTCCCCGCCCTACGCCGTAAAATCCTGCCTGCCGGTAGGCATGGATTAAATTCCGAAACAAAGGATGAATTCCAAAACAAATGGGCTTACTTTCTTAATCGCGGCTATGCCGGCCTCGGTTCGGTATTGATATACTACGCCATTCTTCTGGGCATTCCGCCGCTCGTTGACGCGACTTACAACCTTAAATATCTTTTCATATTTTTCGGAGGATGGTTTATTCTTCGTGAACGTTTTAAGGGGTGGGTGCTTGTAGGAAAAATTACTGCGGTCCTAATCATAGCGCTCGGCGTTATTTGGCTTGCCGCAGGAGATTACTTACACACCACGGCTCCCGACCCAGAGCGGCCGATTGCGTGGGGTATCACATTCTCACAAAAATTCTCCCGGGAACTCGGCTTAAACTGGAAAGAAAATTACGAAGCAATTCTTAACGATTTAAACGCAAAACATCTCCGCCTTATAGCATACTGGGATCTAATCGAGCCGGAAGATGGCAAATTTGATTTTGCCGATCTGGATTACCAAATAAGACGCGCGGAGGAAAACGGAGCGGAAATAATTTTAGTGATAGGACAAAAAGTCCCCCGATGGCCGGAATGCCACTATCCGGAATGGATTAAGCAACAAGTGACAAGTGACAAGAAACAAGATTTATTGGAATATCTTGAAGCCGTAGTGAAACGATACAAGAATCATCCCGCCTTGCGATACTGGCAGGTTGAAAATGAACCGTTTCTTGCTTTCGGCGAATGTCCGAAAACCGATAAAGCCTTTGTGGATCAGGAAATCGCTCGGGTAAAATCGCTGGACGGCAAACATCCTGTTCTTATGACGGACAGCGGGGAACTCGGGCTTTGGTACTCGGCCGTAAAACGAGGCGATGTTTTCGGCACTACAATGTACCGCAGAGTATATAACAAATATCTCGGCTACGTCGATTATCATCTGCCGCCGGAATTTTTCCGACTCAAAGAAAAAATAATCCGCTTTCTCACCGGCGACTATTCCAAAAAATATATCGTGGTTGAACTTGCGGCCGAACCGTGGCTTGACCGACAGCTTTACGAAACGACGCCGGAAGAACAATTCGCGAAATTTGACCTCGCTTTTTTCAAAGACACGGTTGAATACGCCAAAGCTGCCGGCTTTGACGAATATTATCTCTGGGGCGCGGAATGGTGGTGGTGGCTGAAGCAGAAACATGGTATGCCTCAATTTTGGGATTTTGCAAAAACGGTTATTCAGCAACACCATTAAATTTCCCCCGCTTCAGGAAGATAGGAGCTCCGCCAGCTGGCGGAGCGACGTAAGAAACCTTTGGTGTCTTAAGCGGGGGTCGGGGGAAATTTGAAAATGGTGGTATTGGCTGAAAACGAAACAAAATCATCCCGAATTCTGGGAATACGCGGAAATCGTTATTAAATAAAAATCCCGCCGGTCTATAGACCGGCGGGATCATCGGCAACCAATAAGCGGGGTTCTGTCTAGGACGATAATTTATCTGGGCCATTGATTACTCAATAGCTCATGCGGCACTTCCTTCAATTTTACTCGGAAACTTGTCCTGAGCTTGTCGAAGGACACGGCCTTGCACCAGGCAGGGTTTTGCACGTACCGATGTTGCCACCGGAACGAGTTCCGTTTTACGGCAACACTTTTCACCTTTCGCCAATGTAAATGCACCGGCTAGTATTGTCTCTGTGCCACTTTCCGTGGGATTACTCCCCGCGGGCGTTACCCGCTGCCTCTTGTCCGGTTTAAACCGGAGGTGTCCCGACTTTCCTCCCTCCCTATTTGCATCGGAAGAGCTATCGTCTAGGTTACCGATTTTTAATTTTTAAAGGGGGGTCGGTTAAACGGTTGGGGTTGGCTGATTTTATTCCCCGTAATTCGGTGCCCGAAGGCGACCGTAATAGCCTGCATTTCCGACCCCGTAAAAATATATTATCATATTTCGTCGCACTTTGTCAAGCTGATCTGACAAAATAAAAAGGCCGGGCTTATTTCAACAAAGGGATCCCTCGAAAGAGATCATTTTCGTGCACCGGCCAGTGTTAAGTATGCCTTAATTATCCCCTCTCGTCAAGCGCCTTATTGACCATCTTATCCGCAATTTTATTCTGTTCGCGCGGAATGTGAATAAAATCAACTTTTTTGAAATCCAAGCGGAGATTCCAAATCTCCACGAATAAAAGCTGAAGGTTTTTATCCATGATTTTATACTTGCCCGTCATTTGGCGCACCACCAGTTCGCTGTCCATTCTCACTTCAACTTCTGCCGCTTTCGCCTTCGTCTTGCCCATCAACTGCTTTGCCTTTTTAAAAGCGAAAATGACGGCTTTGTACTCCGCGACGTTGTTCGTGGTCTCGCCGATGTATTCGCCGTACTGCTTTGAGCCGACCACGACGCCTATTGCAGCCGGACCGGGATTACCCCTGGCGCCGCCGTCGGTGTAAATAATCAATTTTCCTTCGCCGAATAAGGTGTTACGCTCCATAATTAATTCTTAAGAAATTTTAATATCTTAGGAATCGCTTTTAGCGCCTCTTCTTTTGTTTTAAAACGCGCAACAGCCACGTATTGATGCCCGCCTCCGCCGAAATTACGCAACAAGAAATATCCCATTTGTCGTTTTTTCCCGGCCCTATGCCATGGATTTTCTGCGACGCCCAAAACGCAATCATCGCCTTGCTTGATCAACCTGATTCCG
>CAZVKF010000002.1:0-10505 GCA_964627585.1 uncultured Candidatus Saccharibacteria bacterium
CTTGAGGTGGTAGCGCCCGCAAGGGCTTGGAGGTTCGAATCCTCTCCCGCGCACAGCGATTATTTAATTTGCAAAGCGGACTTTTTTTCCTTACCATAGATTTTGGCAACTTGATTTTATTTTAAGGTAAAACTTGATGCAGGCAGTGAGGCGGAAAGTAGTCGTCGGCATTTACAGTCCCGGAACTACCGGATCGCGCATTATCCATGCCGTTCTTCATACGAAAGATTTGCTCGGCGTTGATGAAGTGATCGTTTTTAAGCGCACGCCGGACAAGGAATACTGTTCGGTGTTGGAAATGATGAGGATGCAGGGGGCGCGTTTCGCCTTCCAGAAGGACATGATTAAGAAATTTTCAGAATTGGGCATAGGCGCGGATTACGAGCGCGAAGACGCATTAGGCCGCGTTGACGTATTGGTTGATTGTTCCGCCGAAGGGGTTCCTCTGCAGCATAAGCCGGATTACGAACGGCTGGCGACGCAGTGCCGAGGTTTCATATGCCAAGGCGCGGAAGAGGACAAGGGTTTCAGCGATAAAGACACTTTGCTTGTGTACGGCGTCAATATGGAAGCGTTCAACTTCGAAAAGGACAGATGGATTCAAGTCGGCAGCTGCAATACCCATGCCGGAAGCTTCCTTTTGAGGGCCATTGCTTATCCGTATGATCCAAACAGCGGAGAAATAGTTGATACGGGTTTGTTGGATGCGCAGTTTCATTTCATCCGCCGCTCTCTCGATTTGAATCAGAAAAGCAAGGCCGTTATTTCCACCGAAGTTTCGCGGCATTCCAGTCCTCTTTACGGAACGCATCATGCCGAAGATATCGCAAGCGTGTTCCGGTCGAAAGGCATAGAACTGGAGGGGAAGATCATTTCTTCCGCGGTTAAGATCAACGAACCTTATTTTCATACCGTTCACTTCGCATTTAGCTTTGACCGCGCAGTGACGAAAGAAGAGGTGACGCGGCGGTTGGAGGCGGAGCACAGGATTTTATTCAGCACCAGAAAACTCGTCCATTACGCTTTCCAATTCGGAACTTCTTACGGCTTCATGGGAAGGTTCTCAAATCCGGCGATCGTGGTAGATTACGACGTGTTCCGCCTCTCCGGCAACCGCTGGCAGGTTCGGGGACATGCCTTTACTCCGCAGGACGGAAATTTTCTTCTTTCCAACCTCGCAGCTTTGGTCGGTTATCTCTCGCGTCCCGAAGGGTTCAGGATGAAGATGTCCGCGCTGGAAACGATTTTTCTCGGACCAGTACGTAAAATATAATAAAGCTGACCCTGCACCGCGGGCGCAGGGTATCTGGGCAGCTTTGTTCCTCAAGGTGTCGGCTCCGCCGACGTATATTGATACTTGCTCATACTCCGTGATAATCCGCCAACTGGCGGAACGGAGTATTCGCTTGGAATAAAATGAATCCCGTGGAAGCGGGATTTTCAGCCGATGTAGCTCAGTGGCAGAGCACGTTCTTGGTAAGAACGGGGTCGGGAGTTCAATCCTCCCCATCGGCTCACTTCGTTATTGCTATAAACCATTTTTTCGGATAGGATTCGGTACATGGCTAAAGTAAAGACGGCCGAAAGATATGTGCGCATACGTTGTTCGGCATGCAAGCGCGTGAATTATGATCTGCGTAAAAATAAAAGAAAGGTGGAAAGGAAGCTCGAATTGATTAAATATTGCAAATGGTGCCGAAAACAAACTCTGCACAAAGAGGCGAGGAAGTAATTCGTCCGAAAGGGGGCATCGTTCAATGGCAGGACGGCGGTCTCCAAAACCGCTAATCTGGGTTCGACTCCTAGTGCCCCCGCATTAATCCGTTAAGAGAGAGGGGGGTCTTGACATAATGGCATAATAGATGCTAAACTGTTAACAATTAATCATGAGGCCTAAAGTTAACATCCATAAATTTTTAAACCGTTGCTTAGTTTCGTTAAGTGATCGGCAGCAGGATGTCTTGCTGGCTCGTTACGGATTAAATAATAACCGCGGAGGGCGGATTACTTTGGCGGCGCTCGGTGACAAATACGGTATTACCCGCGAACGCGTACGCCAAATTGAAGCGTCTGCGCTGAGTGTGGTAAGGAGCATGTTGCAGAAAGATTTGGAAAGCCGGCAGGTGATTGAAGCTGCGGCCTATCATTTAAGATCGGTTGGCGGCCTTGAGAGGGGGGACCGCTTTTTAGACGAACAAGCGATTTTAGCGGCTGCCGAGAGCGATAAGCTGTTCGCCCCGACATTTTCTTTCCTTTTCAAAGCGAACGGCTTCCCGATGCATTATGAAGAAGACGAAGCGCATCATGCTTTTTGGTATACGGATAAAGATATCGTAAAAACGGCGCAGAATTTTATTCGTAAATTCGAAGGCCTTCTCAAGAGTAAGAAAGAAGAGATTATTAATAGCGGAAAGTTTGAGGAGCTTTTTCACCGTTCCGTACAGGCACACGGCATAAGCGAGACCGTGGGATTGAATTACCTGTCTGTTTCGAAAAAATTCGGCACGAACCCGTATCGGGATATCGGTTTGGCGGAGTGGCCGGAGATCGCTCCGCGTACCGTCCGCGATCGGGCCTATCTTGTGTTGAAAAAGATCAGACGACCGCTTCATTTCACCGACATTGCCTTGGAAATCAACAAAGTAAAATTTGACCACAAAAAGGCCTACGCCCAGACAGTACATAACGAACTGATAAAAGACGGACGCTTCGTGCTGGTGGGCCGCGGCATGTACGGTTTGGTTGAGCACGGTTATCAGGCCGGCACGGCGCGGGACGTTATCCGCAGGGTTTTAAAACAAAAAGGACCCCTATCGGCGCAAGATGTAGTTTTGGTTTTACAGGAAGAGCGTTTCTTCAAGCCGAACACCATTCTTCTGAATCTCCAAAATAAAAACGTTTTCGAGCGTTTGCCTGACGGCAAATATAGAGTGAAAGAAGTGTGATGTTTGAAACCTTTTTTATCACCGTGCCGTTTCAGTTTGTATTGGAATTTCTGAAGACCACATGGTGGTTGTGGTCTTTTTTGATCCTTCTCCCGGCAACGCGTTCCCTTTGGTTATTCTGGCGTCAGGAATTATTTAAAAATTCGACCGAATGGATTTTGTTGGAGCTGAGAATGCCGCGTGAAATCAAGAAAAGCCCGCAGGCCATGGAGCAGGTATTCGCCTCGCTCCATTCGCTGCGTAACGCCCCCACCGACATCAAGGAGAAGTATTGGGATGGCGAAGTTACGCGCTGGTTTTCGCTCGAGATGGTGAGTTTCGGAGGCGAAATTCATTTTTATATACGCACTTCCGCGCGTTACCGCGGATTGGTAGAAGCCGCGTTTTTTTCTTATTATCCCGATGTAGAAATTGAAGAAGTCGAGGACTACTCCAGCAAGTTTCCCAAGGATATGGGGGAACTTTACTCGGAGAATCTTGATTTGTGGGGAACCGAGATGGTGTTGACCAGAGATGAGGCCTATCCGATAAAGTCATACCACGAGTTTGAATCGCCGGCAGAAGAAAAAGAATTCGATCCCATGTCAACGTTTTTAGAAACTTTAGGAAAGTTGAATAAAGGAGAGATTGTCGGCATTCAGATCCTTGTCGCTCCCAAGGGGTCGGACTGGAGAGATCGTTGGGAGAAGCTGGTCGCAAAATTGAAAGAGTCCTCGAGCAAGTCGGCTCTTCCCAGCACCCTTGGGGGTCCGGACTTCATCCGTTCCATGCGAACGCCGGGAGAATCCGACGTGCTTGAGGCGGTTGAAAATAATTTGTCCAAGCCCGCATTTGATACATTGATTCGCTTCATATATATATCGCCGAAAGAATTGTTTTTTGACAGCTTTGCGAGACGCGGTTTAGTGGGCGCATTTAATCAATATTCGGCACTGAATCTGAACTCTTTCCGCCAGAACTATACCCTCAGCACTCGTACGCGTATTTGGACCTGGCCGCACATATTCCCTAAAAAAAGGAAGTGGTATCGACAAGAACGCCTTCTCCATAATTACCGCCATCGTGAAGTCCCGCCCGAGACAGGCATGGGCAGGTTGATAACTTCTTATATACTTAACTGGAATTTTGCTTCACGGCGCTTTGCCATGAATACGGAAGGTTTGGCTACTTTGTTGCACCCGCCCACATATCTTGTTTTGACCGCGCCGCATATGCGGCGCGTTGAAAGCAGAAAGGCCGGCCCGCCGGCGGGATTGGCGATTTACGGCGAAGAGGGAGAGATAGAAAAGTTTAAATAAGACGATGAATCCGCAGGACTTTTTCCAATTTTTGGGAGGATTCGCGATATCCCACAGCATTGTTACGGCGGTTAAGCTCATTTTTTACATATTAGACGCCGTGCTGGCGGCGCTGTTTGTTTATGTCTTCCGGAAAAGTTTGAGATTCAGGACTTTATTCCGGGAAGGCGCCGCACAAGATCGCCGCACCCTTACGTTGCTTAACTCGGAGTTTATCGGACAATGGCGGGAGATCGAAGAAAAAGCCGGAAGCGAATTGCCGGAAACCCTAAAAATTGCTATTATTGAAGCAGACAAGCTGGTCGATAATGTTTTGAGGCGAGTCGGCATTCCGGGGGAACATATGGCCGATCGTTTGGAGCATTTACCCGCCGACGAATTGAAGAGTTTAGAGGCGCTATGGCGCGCGCATCGGCTTCGGAACGATATAGTGCATACGCCGGGTTTTGACCTTTCTCCCGCAGAGGCCAAAAGAACTCTCTCCGTTTACGAAGCTTTTCTTAAAGAAATCGGAGTGCTGTAAAAAAGAATTAGTTACTATGCAATAATGAAGAAAATTTTTGCCAGCAAGAATGACGAACTGTCGTTAATTGCCGAAAAGATTATTACCGCCGAAGACAACGAAGTTGTTTTGAACATGCCGCGTTTTTCAAAATTGGGCGAAGCGGCCATCAATTTTGATTTGTTGAAAAGGGAATCGGATGCTGCGCACAAGAAATTAATAATTGAATCCGTAGACGAACACGTGCTTACGCTCGCGGAATCGGTGGGTATTGAGGCGTATAATCCTTTCTTTCAGAACGGCCGCAGGCAGCGTCCTCTTTCCGATATTATTCCTCCGTCAAAACATTCCGTCGATCGACAGCCCCGCCACGAGCCTTCGCCCGCCATGGTGGGTCTCGGCTCCGCGAAGGCGGCACCGCGCGAAGAATTAACAGTTGAGGCCCAAGAGGAAGTCCAGGCGCCGCCGCGGCCGGTTAAATTAAAAACTGTTGTTTACGGCAGGCGGACGGGCATGAAGCTTGTTTTTGCCGTCGTTCTGCTTGTTGCGCTTTCCATCGCGGGTTATGTTGCCGCGGCGGTTCTTCCAAAATCGGAAATAGCGATTCATCTTCATAAATCACCGTGGAGTTATACGGGTTCCGTGAAGGCCGATAAATCGTTGGCCAATTTTGACGCCGATCGCCTGCTTGTTCCTGGAGCCCTTTTTGTTGAGAAAAAGAACACCCAATTATCTTTTGCGGCTTCGGGAAAAAAGTTTGTGGAACGAAAAGCCAAGGGAATTATCCGTATTTTTAACGCTTACAGTTCGGAGCCGCAGCCGCTGGTTGTTTCCACCCGTTTTGAGACACCCGACGGTAAAATATTTCGTCTCGACAAGGGTGTAACCGTGCCGGGCGCTAAGATCGCTGACGGGAAGATCGTGCCTTCGAACATTAGCGCGACCGTTACCGCCGATAAAGCCGGCGCGGAATATAACATCGGTCCAGTGGAACGTTTCTCCATCCCCGGATTCAAAGGTTCGCCTAAATTCGACGGCTTCTACGGTTCGTCTGATGCGGCTATGGATGGCGGTTTTGTAGGCCAGCAGGCGTATCCGACCGAAGCTGACATCGCGGCCGGAAAAGAAACCGTGTCGCGGACCTTGGCAGACACGCTGCGCGCAGTCGTGTCGCAGCAGTTGCCGCAGGATTACGTTTTTATCGACGGCGCCTCAGTTTCTCGTACGGTAAAAGAAACCGTGATGCCGGATGTGAATCGTGAAGGCAAATTTTCAATAATAGGCGAAGCCGAACGCGATACCTTCGGATTCAAAGAAGCAGATTTAGTGGCGATGCTTAAAGAACGCGCCAAGAAAGATTTGGGTCCGGATATCGAGGTGAGGGAGTATAAGATACATTACACCGATGCGGCTTTAAATAATCAGCAGTCATCGCTTTCGTTCAATGCGGCATTCGAGGCGGTGTTCGTCCGGTCACTCGATCGCGAAGCATTAATCCGTAACGTGTCGGGGAAAAAAGAGAATGACGCCAAAGCAGTAATTTTTTCTCTGCCGGGACTTGAATCCGCCAATCTGACGTTCTGGCCTTTTTGGGTTAGGCGTGTGCCGGTTAATCAAACTAAGATAAAAATCACGGTTGACTAAGGTTGACATCCAAGGCGATTTTATGATAATGATAATATCTGTCTTCTTATGAACGGTTCGGAACACGCTGTGGAGGGTATTGTTGAGGAAGCATTGCCGGGAGGAACCTTTCGCGTAAAAATATACGACGATTCGGTAGTGCTGGCGCATCTTTCGGGCAAAATGCGGCTTCACCACATTAGGGTGGTGCCGGGCGATCGAGTTACGGTGGAACTCAGCCCGTATGACCGTACAAGAGGGCGGCTTATCAGAAGAAAATGAAAGTGCAAGCATCTGTAAAAAAAAGATGTAAAGATTGCAAAACCGTCCGTCGAAAAGGACGGCTTTATATAGTGTGCAAAAAAAATCCCAAACATAAACAGAGGCAAGGTTAAACAAAACATGAGAATTATCGGAATAAATATTCCCGACAACAAAAGAATAGAGGCGGCTTTGACTTATTTATACGGTATCGGGCGGGCTTCGGCAGCCGATATTCTAAAAGCGGCCGGCGTAAACGTTGATAAGCGCGCTAAAGATTTGACGCCCGAAGAAGTGAATAAAATACGCACGGTTATAGAAAAGAATTATAAAATTGAAGGCGAGTTGCGGCAGATCGTGCGTCAGAACATCAGCCGTTTGAAAGAAATACAAAGTTATCGCGGCAGTCGACATATGAGGCATTTGCCGGTGCGAGGACAGCGGACGCGTACCAATTCGCGAACCGTCCGCGGCAACGTCAGAAAGACCGCGGGCAGCGGCAAGAGAAAAGTGGAACTGAAATAAATAATGGGCAAGAAGAAAATTATCGAAAAAACGAATACGGAAGAGGTTGTGAAAGCGCCTCAGCAATCTTCTAAGGCCGCGTCTAAAAAAATTGACATGGGTTATGTGTTTATAAGCGCTTCTTACAACAACACTATCGTTACCGTGACTGACGAGAAAGGCAATGTGTTGGCATGGGCTACCGCCGGTTCACTCGGATTCTCCGGACCGAAGAAAGCCACCCCTTTTGCCGCTTCCAAAATAGTTTCCGCACTCGGAGAAAAACTCAAGAAGGCCGGTCCGCAGAATATCCGCATCAAAGTTAAAGGGGTTGGCTCGGGCCGCGACGCCGCAATTCGTTCCTTTGCCAATCAGGGGTTCAACATTTTATCCATCGAAGACGTAACGCCGATACCGCATAACGGTCCGCGTCCGCCGAAAGTAAGGAGAGTGTAAAAATCAAAAGTAAAATGTTAATAAAAGCAAAGGAAAAAAAGGAAAGATCGTTAGGGACAAAGCTTTTTCTGAAAGCGGAACGTTGTAATTCTCCCAAATGCGCCATGGTAAGAAAACCTTATCGCCCCGGCGCGCACGGCAAGTCGAGGCGGAGAGCTCCTTCCGAATTGGGCCGGCAGTGGAACGAGAATCAAAAAATGAAACTTACGTACGGAGTCGATGATTCTCAGATGCAGCGTATCGTGAATACCGCTTCGCGCAATCCCGAAGCGACGGGAGAAAAAATTATAGAACTGTTGGAGCGCCGTCTTGATAATGCGCTGTATCGCTTAGGATTGGCTGCGTCACGTTTCGTTGCGCGCCAGCTGGTGCGCCACGGACATATTTTTATCAATAACCGCCGCGTTAATATACCCTCCTATCAGGTGAATGTCGGCGATGTTGTCAGTATTCGTCCGCAGTCCCGCGATATTGCAAGATTTAAAGACCTCGCGATGACCGTCAAGCAATATGAGCCGCCGTTGTGGTTGTCGCTGGATAAGGAAAAAATGGAGGGGAAGGTTGTATCTCTGCCGAAGGAGGTGGAGATGCCCTTTGATTTAAACTTGGTCGTCGATTATTATAGTAAATAAATTATGAAGTACCAATATCTTAGCGAAACCGTTTCCGTAAAACGCATTTCGGAAGACGAAAAGGAGGGCGTTTTCGAGATCGAAGGCCTGTACACCGGCTACGGCATTACCATTGGTAATGCGTTACGCCGTGTTTTGTATTCTTCTCTGCCGGGTGCGGCGATTACGCAGATTAAGATAAAGGGCGTGGGCCATGAGTTTACGACTATCGAGCATGTCATGGAGGACGTGGTGGCGATTTCGCTCAATTTTAAGAAAACGAGATTCAGAATGCACACCGATGAGCCGCAGATTTTGACTTTGAAAGCAAAAGGCGAGAAAAAGGTGTACGCATCGGATATTAAAACCAACTCTCAGGTTGAAGTTATAACGCCGGATGTTCTCATAGCGACTTTGACGAATAAAAACGCGGAACTGGATGTGGAACTTACCGTCGAAAAGGGATTGGGATACGTGCCGGTGGAAGCCCGAAAAACGGAGAAGTTGCCGATCGGTGCCATTGCGCTTGACGCCATGTTTTCTGCCGTTGTGAAGGTTAATTTTGAAGTTGAAAACATGCGCGTTGAAGATCGAACCGACTACAATCGCGTTCGTTTGCATATCGTTACCGACGGTACTATCAGTCCGTCATCCGCGCTGCATAAGGCCAGCAACATTTTGAAAGATCATTTCGAGAAGGTCGCTGCGATCGAAGCGATCCAGTTGGGACAAAAGAAGGTCGAGGAAAATAAGGCGGCAAAACCGAAAAAGACGAGAAAAAAGAAAGAACAGTAACGTATTATGCGGCATAGAAAACAGGGAAGAAAATTTGGAAGACAGAAAGGGCAGCGCCGCGCATTTCTTAAGGGTTTGGCACACAACCTTATAATGAAAGAACGGATTGCAACTACGGAGGCCCGCGCCAAAGAAATCAGGCCGCGGGTCGAAAAATTAGTAACCCTTGCCAAAAAACAAAATTTGGCGAGTTTCCGTCTTCTTCTCGCTCGTCTGCCGGAAAAGTCGGCACAAAAGTTATATTATGATATCGCGCCCCGCTACAGGGAGAGAAAGGGAGGTTATCTGCGCCTTATCAAAGGAGCAAAGAGGAGAAAAAGAGATGCGGCCCAGATGTCGGTTATAGAATTTGTATGAAAGATTTTATATATAAGATGGACTACATAATTGATGCTCAAAATAAAACTTTAGGCCGACTCGCTTCCGAGATAGCTCTGATTTTGCAGGGAAAGAAAAATTCCGATTTTGAACCCAGGTCCGCCGGGAAAGACCGCGTGTTTGTGAAAAACATTCATAAGATTAAAGTCAGCGGGCGCAAAGCCGAGCAGAAAATTTATTATCGCCACACCGGCTACATGGGGCATCTGAAAGAAAGGAAGTATAAAGAAGTTTTCGGCAGAAGCCCGGCATGGGTTTTACGGCACGCCGTCCGCGGCATGCTGCCGAAAAATTCGTTGCAGGATAAAAGATTGAACAGGTTAATAGTTGAAAATGAAAAAGCCGGATAAAAAACAAAGATATTATGAAGCGGTCGGCCGCAGAAAGACGGCCGTTGCGCGGGTGCGGCTTTACGGCAAGGCGGGCGGTTTTTTAGTCAATAAGAAGCCGCTGAATGAATATTTCAAAACTGAACGACAAAGAAACGACGCCGTCGCCCCCGTCAGTGAATTAAAATTATCAAACATCAGCTTCACGGTAAAAGTGAAGGGCGGCGGACTGACGGCGCAATCACAGGCGGTTCGCCACGGTTTGGCGCGTGCCTTCGTGGTCCAAAACCCCGTTTTTAAAAAACGTCTTCGCAAGCTGGGTTTTCTTACGCGCGATCCCCGCATGGTTGAGCGCAAGAAGTACGGACTTAAAAAAGCGCGTAGAGCCCCTCAGTGGGCGAAAAGGTAAATTAAATGGTTTCCTTAAGATTTCTTATTATATTTTTCCTTGCTGTTGCGGCCGTACACCTTTTCTCTGTTGTGAACGATTGGTATTTTATTCATCGCTGGCTTGATATCCCGATGCATTTTGCCGGCGGCTTTTGGCTCGCTGTATTTTTGTTTTGGTTTTTCGATAAGATCGACGATTCTTATATTAAAAAATCGCCGCGGTGGATCAGTTTGGTATTAACTCTCGGCTTCGTTTCTCTCGCCGGCGTTTTCTGGGAGTTCAGTGAATTTCTTTACGATTTCTTTATAGCCACAAACGGATATGTCAGACATTTTGCCCAAAACGGAGTTGCCGATACGATAAGCGATCTGTTTTTCGATATTTTAGGAGGATCGGTTTCGTGGATATGGGT
>CAZVKF010000002.1:10605-15967 GCA_964627585.1 uncultured Candidatus Saccharibacteria bacterium
CAGATCGCGAAAGGTGATAATGGCAATCAGCGTCAGGAGAAGCGCGAGTCCGATGCCGTTTGCAATTTGTTCAAATCTCGGAGGCAACGATGATCCTTTTATTTTTTCGATAAGTATGAAAAAAAGGCGTCCGCCATCCAATGCCGGAAACGGCAGGGCGTTAATCACCGCCAAGTTCAACGAAATGAGGCCTATAAGCTGCAGGAACGGCAGGAAGCCGATTTTTCCGGTATTTATGGCGATGTCAAAAATGCCTATCGGACCCACAACGTTTTCCAGGGCGGCCTGATTGGTGAAAACGTTCCGAAGCAACGCGAAGAATGATATGAGGATGTAGTATGAAGTTTCACCTGCCGCGATCAAGCCGTGGTAGACGCTTGCAATAAACGGGCGGTTGTCTATGCCCGTGGTCGCGACATTAACGCCGAGCGGCCCTTCGCCAGGGGGCGGATTTTTGCGCGGTACGGCGTTTAGTTCAATAATTTTTCCAATACGGTTGACGCTAAAGCTCAGTTGCTCTCCGCGGAATTCGTTTATAAAAACCGCGAATTCATCGGCATTTTTAGGCGATACGATTTTTCCGGCCGAGTTTATTTTGGTTACGAGGTCCCCGATTGTAAATCCGGCGGTTGCCGCCGGCGTATCCGGCGATATCGCGGAAATTAGAACGCCGTTACTCGGTATGCCGACGAAAAAAAGCCACGAGATGATGAACCAGCCGGCAATGAAATTCATAATGATGCCGGCTATTATGATGCTTGTTTTCCGCCATGCGGTTTGCGTACTGAAACTTTTTTTCTTCTCTTCTTCCGTTAGGCCGGCATTCTCGACCCGATTTTCTCCGAGGATTTTTACGAAGCCGCCGAAGGGCAGAGCGTTGACGCTGTAAACCGTATCACCCTTCTTTTTCGAAAATACTCGGGGCGGAAATCCTATCCCGAA
The DNA here is from genome assembly GCA_964627585.1 of uncultured Candidatus Saccharibacteria bacterium. Taxonomy (GTDB): domain Bacteria; phylum Patescibacteriota; class Minisyncoccia; order UBA6257; family GWB1-45-9; genus CAZVKF01. Next base: position 11,548 of record CAZVKF010000002.1, read on the forward strand.
CTCTTCAACTTTCAAGCCGAAAAACTTGCTTGTTATAAAATGCCCGAATTCATGAATAATAATCAGCAGCGACAGAAAAATGATTGTAGCGATTACCGTCAAAAACATCTCATTCCTCTATTTCTTTTGCTTTGTTGGAGATAATTTCTTCTATTTTGGCGTTAGCCGCATCTACGGCTTTTTGCACTTTCTCTTTCAGCCCGAAAACTTCGTCCTCGTTCATTTCTTTGGTGCGTTCCGCCTCTTTGATTTTTTTGTTGGCGTCGTCCCGCGCCGACCTTATTTTTATTCTTTGTTCTTCGGCGCCGGCTTTTGTGAGTTTAATAAGTTCTTTCTTGCGTTCTTCGGTAAGAACGGGGAGATTTATGCGTATGACATTGCCCTCAACGTTCGCCGTCACGCCCAGCGGAGAGGTTTCAATGGCCTTTGCCACCGCGTTAACAACCGCGGCATCCCACAGCATTATGTCAATTTCGCGCGGCGGCACGACGGTGATTGAACCGAGTTGCTTTACCGTCATTTTCTGATTGTATGCTTCGACTGTTATGTTTTCGACTAATTTCGGCGTCGGACGGCCGGTACGGACCGACAGCCCCCCCTCTTTAAAGGAATTTACGGTTGAATCCAGCCGCGCTTGGAATGTTTTAATGAATTCTTCCTTGTTCATCATAAATCAGTTCTTGGTTCCTATAATTATAGTTTGGTTGGCCGAAACGTCGATGACCGATATTTCGCGTCCCTGATTATTCTGAAGGGGATATAATATTTTCCAACTCGCGCCCTGATCGCCGCTCTCATAGAGAAGCGTGCCGGCAGCGGTATAAATGCGGTCTTCTTCCGTAACCGAAACGGCAGAAACCGGCGTTTTTTTTGGAATCAACGTGTCCAAGACGATCCAGCCGTTGTTTTCGTTTCGGACAAGGCCATAAAGCGATGCGGCGTAGACGGTGTTGCCGGGTGTACCATTGCCGAACGCCGTTATGTCGGAAGAATCGGTGCGGACCAGGTTATTGGGATTGCCGTTGATGGCCGCGAATACGCCGCTTTTTTTCGTAGCGACGTAGATACGATCGGAACTATTCGCCGTGATATCCGCGATCGGAGAGCCGAGCGCCGCCAGGGATTTGAAAGTTCTATCGGACAGCGAATATTGAAAAAGCCGCCCGTCCGACAATCCGAGATAAAGCGCATCCCCGCTTATAGAGGCCGCATAGGCGGCGATGTTTTTAAATTCCGCGATTTTGGTCAGGTTCAGAAAGCCGTTGTCCGTTTCATAGAGATGCCCGTTTCCGTTTCCGAATGCGGAAATAAAAATTTGATTTTGGCGGATCGGGTTAATCGTGATGCGATATACAACCGTTTGATCATCTATTTCTTGTGCGGGATCGGAATAAGGATACCAGTTTGAGCCGCCGTCATTGCTGACGAGAATCCCGTGATTCGTTCCGGCATAAACGACACGATTGTCCGAAGGGGAATGCTCGATGTCATAAACGTCTATGCCGTTTTGTGCCGCGCGGTGAAGCGTCGGCTGGAGGAATGTCGTTCCGCCGTCGAAGGAAACCGCGAAAGGCCCCCCGCCCGTCTTTGAGCTAAATCCCGATCCGATGGCGCTTAGTGATACGTCGGATGCGGTCAGCGCGTAGATTACGACCGCGGCCAAGATAAGAATAAGAATAAATAAAAATGCTTTATCACCCATGGTGTTAAATTTATAAAAATTGGGCTATCGCTTCGAGCTGCAGGCGTTTATTGGTTTGATATTCCCGCATAAGACGCAGGCGCGCCCCCAGGAATCTCAATGTTCGCCAGTTGCGTCCCAGGTTCTGTCTTAGGTTGATGATGAGATGTTCGAAAAATATATTAAGCCGCTGTCTCTCTTCATAGTCCGTATCGGCATCAAGCAGCGAATCGATTATCTTGGAGCGCTGGTTTTCTTTTGTGATGAAAATCTCGGCGAGGCGTTCGATTTTATCCGTTTTTTTGTCGTTTAACCGCAGGATGACGCGGCCGGGCCTTCCAAGGGATCTCTCTGCCGCGGCAAGCGCATCTTTTTTAGCAAGTTTAAATTTCGAGGAAAGATAATCGGTGATTTCGTTCGTAGTGGGCCTGCCGAAATGCAGTTTTTGAAATCGGGAGTTCAGGGTCGGGAAGAGAAGGTCGGAATCCGAGATTACGCCGATGATAAGTACCGACGGCGGGGGCTCTTCGGCCATCTTCAGCAGGGCGTTCTGAGCTTCGTCGGTTAGCGTTTCCATTTCGTTGATAATGACCGTGCGTCGCGGAGCGAATATCGGTTTTTGCCATGCGAATCGCCGCGCTGTTTTGATATCGTCAATTCCTACGCCGCCGTTTTCATTCGGCTCCACAACCAGAGTTTCCAGCGATCGGGAATCCCATTGTTTCGCCAGTGCCTTTGCGAACGTGAATTTCCCTACGTGGGGTTCTCCAAAAAAAAGATAGGCATGGCCGAGCGCGCCGTTTTCGAGAAGATTTTCAAAGAATTCAATTTTATCGCGGTGGCCGCAAATATCCATTACCGTTTATTGAGCAGTGTCCTTTTATACGTATCCAAGTGGTTCAGGATCAGGCCCGTTCCTTTTGCGACGCAAAACAGCGGTTCCTCGGCAATATAAGTCGGAACGCCCACAATGCGTTCAAAGAACTCGTTAATATGCCTGAGGTTTGCTCCTCCGCCCGATATAATGATGCCTTTTTCCATAATATCGGCCACTAATTCCGGGGGCGTTTCATTAAAGACGGCCTGGATGGCCGCGGCGATGTCCATAAGATGCGGAGTAAGGGCTTCGACAATTTCATTGGAATTAATGGTAAGATCTCTCGGCAGACCGGCAATGGAATCGCGGCCGCGCAGCTTGAATTCGAGTTTGGTTTTCATTGGCAAAGCGGAACCGATCTCCATCTTAGCGGTTTCTGCGGTTTGTTCGCCGATGGCAAGGGAGTATTTCTTTTTTATGTAATCGATTATCGCCTGATCGAATTTATTTCCGGCAACGCGCTGGCTGGCCCACGAAACAATGCCGCCGAGCGAAATAACTGCGACTTCCGAAGTGCCGCCCCCGATATTGATAATCATGTTCCCGAAATGCGCGTTTATGGGTATGCCGGCGCCTAAGGCCGCAAGCAGCGGCTCTTTTACCACGTATGCTTCTTGAGCTCCGGCTTCTCTTGCGGCATTCATTACTGCGCGGCGTTCCGTCTGGGTAATGCCTGCGGGCACAGAGATGACCACGTCGGGTTTAACAATATTAAATCTTCCCACTGCTTTTGCTATGAAATATTTAAGCATCGCTTTCGTGATGTAGTAGTCGGCGATGACGCCGTCTTTCAGCGGACGATAGGCGATTATGTCGTCTGGCGTCCGCCCTATCATTTCTTTTGCCTCTCGTCCGACCGCGAGCACGGCGTTCTCGGGCGTGTTTAACGCGACGATTGTCGGTTCGTTGACGATAAATCCGCGTCCGGGCACGAAGACGATGGTATTCGTTGTTCCGAGATCAATGCCGATTTTTCGTGTAAGCATTCGTTATAGTCCATTTTATGCATAAAGTTCTTACGAAATCAAGCCGTCCTTTCGATATACGCTCCCAATTTTTTCAGCCGTTCGTCTATGCGCTCATATCCGCGGTCTATTTCTTCCACTCCTTCGATGACGGATTGGCCGTCTGCCGTTAGAGCGGCTATAAGATGTGCAATGCCGGAACGTAAATCGCGTACCGCAAGCGTGGCGCCGCGGAGCGGTGTCGGGCCCTGGATAACCGCGCTATGCAAATAATCCAGTCCGTTGAAGCGGCAGGGGAGTTCTCCGAGGCATTTGGAAAATACCTGAATGTTCGCGCCCAGAGCATTTAGATCTTTGACGTAGCCGAAGCGATCCTCGTACACCGTTTCATGGATTACCGAAGTTCCTTTGGCTTGCGTAAGCAAAATTGTGAACGGCTGCTGCCAGTCGGTCATAAAACCGGGATGGGTATCGGTTTCTATTTCTGTTCCCGACAAAGGTTCTTTGCGCCAGAATACAATGCCGTCTTCCCGCACCTCGTATTCGCCGCCGATTCTTCGCAGGGCGTTAAGAAAGGTAATGAGATGATCTTGTATCGCGCCTTTTATTTTTATCGTTCCGCCGGTCGCCGCCGCGAGACAGGCGAATGACACCGCTTCGTTGCGGTCCGGAATGATGGCGTGTTTTACGCCGCGGAGTTTTTTTACGCCGTCAATGTAAACTGTCCTATTGGCGCCCAGCTCTATAATCGCGCCCATTTTTTGCAGCATTTTTATAAGGTCTATAATTTCCGGTTCGGTGGCCGCGTTTTGGATAGTTGTTTTTCCCGAAGCCAGCGTGGCCGCAAGCAGCGTGTTTTCCGTTGCGCCGACACTTGGGAAGCGGAGCGTTATTTTT
>CAZVKF010000002.1:15977-21885 GCA_964627585.1 uncultured Candidatus Saccharibacteria bacterium
GCCCTTAGGAGCGTAAGCGCGATAGCCGTTTTCCGTGGTTTCTACCTCAGAGCCCATTTGTTTCAGCGCGTTCAAGTGGATGTCGATCGGCCGCGGCCCTATTTTGTCTCCGCCCAACACGGGAATCTCGGCGCTTCCCGACCTGGCGAGGAGCGGCCCGAGGGCTAAAATCGGAATGCGGTTTTTCCTGCTCAGCGATTGGACGGACGATGTTTTTATTTCCGGCGTGCGGATAACCGCGGTGCCGTCGGCGATGCGGATGTCGCTGCCGACCATGCGGCAAAGTTCAGACGTTATTTCGACGTCGCCGATGGCCGGAAAATTCTCGAATACGCATTCTTCGTCGGTAAGCAGCGAAGCGATCAGCATTTTAGTCGCGGCGTTTTTTGCTCCGGAGATGGTGATTTCGCCTGAAAGGGGTTTTCCGCCTTGAATGATGAATTTCATAAAAATATTGCGTTTTCTTTGCTTCTTAGATTACACTACCTTTTATGAGTTTGAAAGCCAGACGCATTATCTTCTATCTGTTGACTTTATTGTTTTTCGTCAGCGGGGCGGTTGCGGTGTTTTATTCCAATGGTTGGCGTCCGAATTTGGCGACGCTGACCTGGCGGGAAACCGGCTCCATCTTCCTGAGAAGTACCCCTATTGACGCCGATTTATTGCTGGACGGTAAAGCGGTAGAAAATCAATCCTGGATTCTCCAGAGCGGCACGCTGATTTCCGGATTATCGTCGGATAGTTATGAAGTGCGGATTTCCAAGAACGGCTATAGTCCGTGGAGCAAGCGTTTGGTTGTGCGCCCTCTTATTGTAACAGAAGCGAGCCATGTCATTCTTCCTCCGGAGTCGTTGCCGGCATCTACGGTGAAAAGAGCGGAGGACTTTTGGATGCGAAACGGCGCCGTAATTACGAAGGACGAAATGCAGCGTCTGGAAGCGGTTGATTGGCTTTCCGACGGCCAGTCGGCGATTTTTTACAGGAAAGAAGACGATACTTATTATGAGGCGAAAATTGATGGTCTGGATTCGTTTTTAAATCTCAGCGTCCTTTTCGAGAATTTGAAAGAGAGCCGACTGTCGCTGCCCGGCATTGTTCCGATTGCTGCGGTTAAGCCCCATCCGTTTGATACCAACAAATTTATTATCGCCAGCCGGAACGCATTGTATACGATGGATGTCTTGCGATTCACGATAGAAATCATCGCTGACAATGCGGTATCCGACGTTGCGGCGGACGAATCAAGAATTTTTTGGATCGAGAAGGACGGCTTATGGACGTATAATCTGATTCTAAAAACTAAGTCCAAAATCGCAGATCTTTCGTTGCCGGCGCGGAAAGTCATCCTTGCGCCCGACGGCGCGCATTTTGCGCTGTTGATGGAGGACGATTCGTTAACCACGGGAAGGCTGAACGATTCTCGTCTGACGTCGATAGCTCCGTACGCGCAACAGGCCGTTTTTTCTCCGGACGGCAAGAAGATTGCTTTTACGGACGCAGGCGGCAGAATCAATGTTTATTTTTTGGAAGACATAGTCGGCGACATACAGAAGAAGGCAGGAGAAACATCCGTGCTTGAAATAAATCGCGGTTCCGCGTCCAATCTCATTTGGCATCAGGACTCGTTTCATCTGTTCGCGCAGGCGGGCGGCGCATTGCTATTCACGGAGATAGACGAGCGCCCGCCGCTGAACAGCTATATTCTTAAAGACGGTATTTCTAAATACGCCTATGATCCGAAAGGCGGTGCGCTTTATGTTTTGGAAAAGGGGACGCTTTCAAAATTAGATTTCGGCGGCTAGGTTGAAGATTTAAGATTTAAGATTTAAGATTTAAGAACGGGCAACGGCTCGTAACGATGCGTTTTTCCAAACTTTTTTCAAAAACCAAAAAGGAGTTTCCCAGGGACGAGGAATCAACTAACGCCAAACTTTTGATAAAATCCGGGTTCATCCAGAAGATGAGCGCCGGAGTTTACAGCTATCTGCCGCTCGGATGGCGGGTGATACAAAACATCAATAATATTATCCGCGAAGAAATGAACGCCGTCGGCGGACAGGAAATGGCGATGCCGGCGCTGGTGGCGAAGAATTATTGGGAAACGACCGGCCGCTGGAATACGGATGTTGTCTATAAGATTGAGAGCCGGCACGGCGGCGAATTCGGCCTTGGTTGGACGCACGAAGAAATCGTAACGGCGCTTGCCAGAAGTTTTATCAGTTCCTATAAGGATTTACCTCTTGCCGTTTATCAGATTCAGACCAAATTTCGCGCCGAACCGAGAGCGAAGTCGGGACTGCTCCGCGGGCGGGAATTTTTAATGAAAGACCTTTACAGTTTTCATGCCGACGAAAAAGACCTGGACCGCTATTATTGGCAGATTATCGGCGCATACAATAAGATTCTAAAACGGCTCGGATTGAACGCTAAAATCACCGAAGCCGCCGGCGGCGCTTTCACCAAAGAATACACTCATGAGTTTCAGGTACTGCATCCGGTCGGCGAGGATGTGGTTTATTACTGCGACAGTTGTGATTTCGCCCGGAATAAAGAAATAACCGCCGTCCGTTCCGGCGAGAGATGTCCGAAGTGCCACAAAGGCGCCATTAAAGAATCGAATGGTATTGAAGTTGCCAACGTATTCAAACTCGGGACGCGCTACTCTGATCCTTATGGCCTGTTTTTCGTTGACGCGCGCGGCGATAAAAAGCCCGTTATAATGGGGTCGTACGGAATAGGGCCTTCGCGGATAATGGGAGCCATGGTGGAAGTGTTTCATGACGAGAAAGGCATGGTTTGGGAGGAAAGTGTTGCTCCCTTCCGCGCGCATCTCATTTACGTCAAAACTCAATCTGGCCGCGGCGATGCGAAGGTCAAAGCCGCCGCAGATAAGATTTATCTCAGTTTACAAAATGCCGGCATAGAGGTACTCTATGACGATAGGAAAGACGTAAGCGCGGGCGAGAAGTTCAATGATGCCGATCTGATAGGAATTCCCCACCGCTTGGTGATTAGCGAGAAGACCGGCGCAAAGATAGAGTTGAAAAAAAGAAACGGCTCCAAGCCGCAACTTCTAATCCTAGACGATTTTATCAAAAAGTATGGCTAAATTTTTACAGTTTGTTTCTCAAGATTTCGGAGTTGATCTGGGTACTGCCAACTCGTTGATTTACGAGGTAGGCAAAGGCATTGTGATTCATGAGCCGTCCATCGCGGCATTGAACGTTAAAACGAACCAGATAGCCGCCATCGGCAATGACGCGAAAAAGATGCTCGGCAGAACGCCTCAGCACATCAATGTCGTGAAGCCGCTTGTTAACGGCGTTATTTCCGATTTTGAAATGGCGCAGGAGATGCTCAAGCATTTTTTCAATAAACTCGGCAGGAGCAGTTTTTTAAGATATCGTCGCGCCGTAATCGGGGTTCCTGTCAATCTGACAGAGGTGGAACAGAAATCGGTGGAGGATGCGGTGCTCGGCGCCGGCGCGGCAAAGGCCTATATCATCGAAGAGCCGGTGGCAGCCGCTCTCGGAGCGCGTCTGCCGATAGATGAGCCGAGCGCAAACATGATCGTGGATATAGGCGGCGGCACCACTGAGATTGCGATTATAGCAACCGGCGGCGTGGTGACGGCGCGCAGCCTGAAAATAGCGGGCGACAAATTAAACGAGGACATTATTCGTTTTGTTCGTGAAGAATTCAAACTTGCCATTGGCGAGCCGACCGCCGAAGACATCAAAATCGCAATCGGTTCGGCTATCCCGCTCGATGAGAAATTGGAGATGCCGGTTCGGGGACGCGATATGGCGACCGGCTTGCCGCGCGAAGTGATGATGAAGAATACGCAGGCGCGGATGGCAATGTCCCGTTCGCTCCGTTCGGTGACGGATGCGATCCGTGAAGTCATTGAGGCCACGCCGCCGGAACTCGTAGGCGACATTCTGAAAAACGGAATATATCTTTGCGGCGGCGGAAGCTTGTTGCGCGGCATGGATCAGCTTTTGGGGAAGGAGATGGGAGTGCGTACCGTCGTGGTTGACGATCCGCTTACTTGCGTGGTTCGCGGCACCGGCCTGGCCATCGAGCAGTTGGACCGTTTCCGTCATGTTTTGAATGTCCCGCTTCAGCCGAAAGATATCGGCATCTGATTGGAACCTATCTCGCAAGTACTTCCTAACGCGATATGAGCTATTTTCATTATGTTTAGAAAATATTTTCTTATTATTAGCGCCGCAGTTCTTCTTGCCGCAATTTTTTGGGGCGATTTTTTTGTTGTCGCGCGGCAGGAGCTTCTCGGCGCATTTTTCTCCGGAATCCGCACCGCGCGTACCCACGATTCAGAGCAAGAGTTGATCAATCTCAGATCCGAAAATATTTTTTTGAAAAATAAGCTGGATTCGTTAAAAGCCGATGCCGGTGCGATTCCGGAGGGATTAGCGGTAAAGATTTATTCCGCCTACCCGTTTAATACCCGCAATGCGTTTGTAACGTCAGGCGGCGCGACGCAGGGCGTCCTGCAGGATATGGCCGCGACAATTGATGGCAAGACAATGGTTGGATTTGTGGAGTCGGTTTCCGGGCGGACGAGTTTGGTTAGGACGATTTTCGACGCCAGCTTCCAAATTCCGGTGCGCATAGGGCCGCATGAAATTGACGCGCTGTTGCAAGGGGGGAATCGTCCGCTTTTAACGCTTATAGAAAAAAATGCGGACGTGAATCGGGGAGATGCCGTTATATCTGCGGATAAACGTTTTCCGTACGGCCTGATTATTGGCGCCGTGGGGGAGATTTCCGGTGATTCTACCGAAGCGTTTAAGGAAACGGCCGTTGATGTTCCTTACGTCGTTACAAAGCTTCGGACGCTTTATTTGGTAAAATGAAAAATTTTATTTTCTTAATGCTGCTGTTGGGGGCGGCGATACTACAGCACGGCGATATTTATTTTTTTTCGTTAAAACCGAACTGGATGCTGGCGATACTCGGCGCGATTATTTTCGTTAATCCCGACTTTATGGCCAATATGAATTTTCTTCTTTTCGGAGCATTATTGGTGAAATCGGAGCACTTTGTGGAGCCGGAAATCGCAATTATTATTGCGGTTGGTTGCGCACTAATGCTGTTGCGGAAGTATGTGCGTCACGATACGCCGCTTATTCTTTTTGGGGGGGCAGCCGCAAGCGCCTCTTTCCTCTTTGCCGGTTATTACCCTTTTTGGTTTTTGGAGGTTATCATTGATGTCGCGCTCATGTACGTCGTCTTTCGGGTATTGCGCAGTTTAGATCATGTTTCCCCTTCGAAAGTTTAAAAGAATAAAGTCACCGCCCGACTTGGAAGAAGCAATTGCCGTCGGCGAGGCGGAAGTTGTGGAGTTGCCGATATCCGAGAGCGTTTTCCGGTTGTTGATTATTTCCGCGGCGATTTTTGCGTTTATAGCCGCGGGACGTTCGGTTTATTTAGCGGTGGTTAAAAATGCATGGTACAGCGAGCGCGCGGCGGCAAACGCCAACGAGACGCGCATCGCGGAGGCGAAACGCGGGCTGATTTTCGACCGTTTCGGACAGCTTCTGGTTGAGAATGTGCCGACATTCGGCGTACGGCTCAAAGTCGCCCAATTTTTAAAAGCTTCGCCTCCGGAGCAGGAAGAGGTATTGCGCGGGTTGACTGAGGTGTCGGTGGTAACCGCGGAACAGTTTTGGGACATTTTACGGGGAATTAATTTGGAGAGTACGTCCGAAGTTTTACTGGCTAGAAATCTAAATCCGGGACAGATCGTCCGTATGCGAAGTTTGGATCAGGACATCGTTTCGGTCGGCGAAGATTACTTCAGGAAATACAAAGAAGGCGATGTTTTTTCTTCCGTTATCGGCTATACCGGTTCGGTTTCCCGCGATGAGCTTGCCGCAAATCC
>CAZVKF010000003.1:0-20535 GCA_964627585.1 uncultured Candidatus Saccharibacteria bacterium
ATTATTTCCCCGGCCTTCTGGCTTGTAATCATATTTTCTTTTTTGTTTGCCGTGGGCGACATCATCAGCGATTTTTCCCTTAACTATATGGACTTCTGGTCGTTCTTTTTTTGGGCGAGCATTGGCAGCGTTGTGAGTTCCATATTGATGCTGGGATTTCCTAAAATAAGGAGGGATTTCCGGGCGGAGATGCGGACTCTCAAGGTGAAAGTTTTTTTAATGATATTGGCGGTCTCGATTATTTATTACATCGCGGAGGTCTTTTTTTACGCGGCCTTGTCGTTGGGCCAGGTCTCCTTGGTTGTGGCCATAGTCGCTACCCAGCCCATGTTTACGTTTATTTATGCGCTGGGACTTGGCCTGTATAAGCCGGGGTTTCTCCGGGAACAAACCGACGGATTTAACGTCGTAACGAAATTTTTAGGAATAATCATGATAATTTGCGGCGCCGGCCTGGTTACAATTTTTTAATGAAAGTCATGAAATGTTTCATTTACATTTTAAAATAGAGGATAATTGATCGAAATGGTAAACTAAAAATCATCATATGCTGATTGACGACGTAACAATTAAAGTGGGGGCGGGAAATGGCGGGCGCGGCGCCGTGGCGTTCAATAAAAATTTGATGAGTTTGGGGCCGGCAGGCGGGAGCGGAGGCGGGGGCGGCAGCGTTTACTGCGAAGGCGTTTCCGACCTGAGCGCGCTTTCGCAATTCCGCTTTAAAAAGGAATTTTTTGGCGAGAACGGCCAGGATGGCCGGGGGCAGTTTCGCGACGGCCACGACGGAAAAGACCTCGTATTGAAACTGCCGATAGGAACCGTGGTCCATAACATTACTAACGGCGGCGAAATCAGCGTTGAAAAAACAGGAGAGCGCATCCTCCTCGCGAAAGGCGGCATCGGCGGAAAAGGCAATTTCCAGTTTCGTTCTTCCTGCAACACCTCTCCGAAATACGCGCAATCCGGAATAGCGGGAGAAAGTTTTATGTTCCGGCTCGAGCTCAAGTTCATCGCGGATATCGGATTCGTGGGACTTCCGAATGTCGGGAAATCGAGCATGCTGAACAAACTGACAAACGCCAGAAGCAAAGTGGCAAACTATCCTTTTACCACGCTCGAACCCAACCTGGGCGCATACTACGAACTTATACTCGCGGACATTCCCGGACTGATTGAGGGGTCGTCCGGCGGCCGCGGGCTGGGCATAAAATTCCTCCGCCACATAGAACGGACGCGTATTCTCTTCCATTTTATTTCGGCGGAATCTTCCGCTCCCTTGAAAGATTACAAAACCATCCGCAAAGAGCTGGGCGCGTACAACAAAGCGCTCCTTAAAAAACCGGAACGTCTCTTTCTGACCAAAAGCGACCTTGCGACGCCGCAGGAACTTAAGAAAAAACTGGCGGCGCTTAAAAAAATAGACCCTCAGGCCATCGCGATTTCCATAAATGACGCGGAAAGCATAAAAAACCTGGAAAAGATTTTGAACAAAATCAAAGCCGAAAAATGAATCCGCCCAAAGCCCGGCTAGCGGGAATAACGGCTTCTGCGCCTCCTAAAATCAAAAGGGCGCGGCCTGCGGGAATCATCGCGCGCGGAGAAAACCGGAGCGCGCGAAGGCGGCAGTTCGGGAAGTTTTGAAAGCGGCAAAGTGGCCCGCATAAGGCGCTCAATCTTCCTGATCTCAAATTTTTGGTCCGGCGTCGCGAAAGAAATGGCATGGCCCACCCCTCCGGCACGGCCAGTACGCCCGATGCGATGGATATAATCTTCGGCGCTCATGGGAAGGTCGTAGTTCACGACAAGCTCAATCCCCTTCACGTCAATGCCGCGCGAGGCGATATCGGTTGCGACAAGAACACGGTAACGGCCGTTGCGGAAACCGCTAAGCGCGTCGCGGCGCTGACTAAGCGACTTATTGGAATGAATATCCGTTACGGCGTAACCCATGCCCCGGATGCCGGCGGCGATTCTCTTGGCGCCGAATTTTGTTTTTGAAAAAACCAGAACGGAACCCCTGTATTCGCCGAGTATTTTTTCCAAAAGCCGCAATTTATCGAACTTTGATACGAAAAATACCTCATGCGTAACATTAGTAGCCGCGGTACCCGAAGGCGTGATCTCGACGCGTACGGGAAATTTCATGTATGACCGCGCGATGGCAACGATATCTTCCGGCATGGTCGCGGAAAAAAGCATGGTCTGCCGCTCCCGGGGCACGGCGGACAGAATGCGCTTCAGCTGCGGAGCAAAACCCATATCAAGCATGCGGTCCGCCTCATCAAGGACAAGAATTGAAACGGCATTAAAAGTAATCGTCTTTTGCTCAAGGTGGTCAATAATCCTTCCCGGCGTACCGATAATAACCATGGGGTTTCTCCTGAGCGCCTGAAGCTGCCGGTAGAGCGGTTCGCCGCCGATAAGAAGCGCCGTGTACAATCCGAGCGGTGCGCCGATTTTGCGGAAACTTTCCTCAACCTGGAAGGCGAGCTCCCGCGTAGGCAAAACAACAAGCCCGCGCTTTCCCTGAAGAGCGGCCTGAATCATGGGGACGGCGAATGCAAGGGTCTTGCCCGTTCCCGTCTGCGCAATTCCGATTAAATCCTTACCTTCTATCGCCTGCGGAATGGATTGCTTTTGGATTGGCGTCGGGGTGGTAAAACCAAACTTATCCAGAACGGTAAGGATGCTCGGCGCGATACCGAAATTATAAAAACCCGAGAGATTGGACATATAACGGCATTATATCACGGACTCCATTAACGCAGTAATCCTTTTCCGGCGCGCTTTTCATCTCCTTCTTTAAGCCAATATTTGCGGGTACGGATTGATTTCGGAGTTACTTCAACAAGCTCATCGTCGCCGATGAACTCGAGTGCTTCTTCAAGCGTCATCAAGCGCGGCGTTTTCAAAAATTCCATTCCGCCGTCGGATTTCGCGCGCATATTTGAAAGTTGTTTCTCCCTGCAGACATTCACCCGCAAATCCATTGTTTTCGCATTCCGGCCGACGACCTGCCCTTCATAAACTTCAACACCCGGACCGATAAACAACTCGCCTCTTTCTTCCGCGTTCAAAAGGCCGTACGCTCTCGTCGTCCCGCTCTCGGAGGCGATAAGCGAGCCGTGCGGATTGGATTCAAAATCTCCTTTATAATCCTCGTACTTCTCAAAAAGCGAATTTACGATGCCTTGGCCCTTGGTCACGGTCAAAAACTGATTGCGAAAACCGATAAGTCCGCGCGTCGGCACGATAAACTCCAGAAAGGCCGTACCCTTTTCAACGCGCATCTCGGTCATCGTGCCCTTACGCGAACCCATCTGCTCAATAACCACGCCGGTGAAAGATTCCGGCACTTCGACCGACACCCGCTCAACCGGCTCCACTTTTTTACCTTCTGTCTCGCGGAAAATAACCTGCGGACGCGACACCTGGAACTCGTAACCTTCACGGCGCATTTTTTCTATCAGTATCGCGAGATGCAGTTCGCCGCGGCCCGAAACGATCCAGGCGTCGGGAGTGCCCGCGGATTCGACGCGGAGCGCGACATCGGTTTCGATTTCCTGCATAAGACGGTCACGGAGATTGTTGGAAGTTGAATATTGCCCTTCCTTTCCGGCAAAAGGCGAGGTGTTGACGGAAAAATTCATTTTGACGGTCGGCTCTTCAATCTCGATGACCGGCAGCGCGGCGGGATGCTCGATATCGGTAATGGTTTCACCGATTGAAATGTCGGGAATGCCCGCAATTGCCACAACGTCTCCGGGAATAGCGGCCTCGGCTTCAACCCTCGCCAAGCCGTCAAAAGCCATAACGGAGCTTAGCGTTCCTTTGTTTATTTTTCCGGAACGGTCAATGCGCGCAACCTCCATTCCCTTTTTCAACGTTCCGGCATAAAGGCGGCCTATCGCAATTTTTCCTTTATAATTGTCGTATGCGAGATTCACCGTCAGCATCTGAAGCGGACTGGAGGCGTTAACGCGTGGCTCCGGAATATTATTTACTATTGAATCAAACAAGGGACGGATGCCGGTCATTGCTTCAAGCTTATGCTCGTATCCCGCTTTCCCCGCGATGCCCGAAGCATAAACTATCGGGAAATCCGCCTGCTCGTCTGAAGCTCCAAGCTCCATAAAGAGGTCAAAAGCGCGGTCAAGCGCCCACACCGGCCTCGCGCCCGGCTTATCGATTTTATTTATGACGACGATAATTTTATGGCCGGCCTGAATGGCTTTTTTGAGAACGAATTTGGTCTGCGGCATAGGCCCCTCTTTCGCGTCAATCAAAAGCAAGGCGCCGTCCACCATGCGCATAATACGCTCCACTTCGCCGCCGAAATCGGCGTGACCCGGAGTATCCACGATATTAATTTTTACATCGCCGTACATGACCGCGGCATTCTTCGAAAAAATGGTTATGCCCCGTTCACGTTCAAGCTCATTGGAATCCATGATAAGGTCGGATTCCGCGCCGGATTTAAGCTTGAAGCCCTGCGATTGCTTCAACAGCGCGTCAACAAGTGTGGTTTTTCCGTGGTCAACGTGCGCGATGATTGCTATGTTTCTTAATCGCATATTAATAAAAATCCCCCGAGGGGCTGATATGGATAGATATATTACAATAAAGTCGGCTGCGCGTCAAATCGAAACTAACCCAAGTTTAGAAAATCTCTTAAATTAACTTTTTTGGAATACAAATAAAATACGAACAGTATTCCGGCGACCAGCAACATCGTTCCGCCGAAGTAAATATATCCGCTCTGAATCCCGTAAACTGAGGCCAAATACCCCAAAAGAATCGGGATCCAGATACCATTTACGGCTTCTGCAAAAGCCAGCATTGAAAGATAAGTGGCCTTGAGTTCTCGCGTGGGACAATCCCGCAGAACATAACTCCTGGTAAGCGTATCCTCATTGCGGGTATAAACGACGATAAGAATCATAAAGACGATTCCCAGCCAGTAATTATTTACGAATCCGGAAAAAATCGTGATCATAAAAAGAAATAAGAAACTTAACCCGTAATATAATTCCTCTTTTAATCGTTCCAATTTATGAACGTTGTAACTGACGAGGGCGGCAAGTAAGCTTGAAGCCGCAAGAATTAAACCGAAAAATAGAACCGGTATATTCAATGCCTGAAAGTAAATTTCCCGGAACTCGGGAATTTTATTTGCCGAAGCGCCGACTACGCCCAGAAAAAAGAAAAGGAAATGCTGCTTCTTTATACGAAGCGCCCGCAAAAGATGTAAAAAACTTATTTCCTCAAGTTCCGCAATCTTTTTCGCTGTACGGTGAGGAACGGTAAGAATAAAACTTGTCCATAAACTGACGCTTAAAAGAATCGCTCCGCAGATAAAAGGGAGGCGCGGATCGATGGAATAAGTTAAAGGCACGAGAGCGATGATTAGAATATTTCCCGAGAGGCCGACCGCCTGAGTTCGGCCCATTATCTTGGCATATTCGCTCTCTCGATCGAGCTCCAGAAGCGTCTCGTGAAGGAATGCTTCCAGAGTTCCTGAAAGGAATGCGTAGCCGCCGAAGTATCCTGCCGAACCGAAAAGAATCCCCCAGAAGTTCGGCAAAACGACATAAGCCAACGGCGATAATGTCATTATAAAGTGACCCAGGACAAGCGCCTTCTTGTGGCCCATCTTGTCGGATAAATATCCGCTCGGGATTTCCAAAACAAGGGAAACGGCGGACGCAATCGCGGCAACCAAACCGAACTGGGCCAAACTCAGACCCGCAACCGAAACCGCATAAATCGCAATAAGCGGCAAATACGCCCGCTTATTAAAAATACGAAAAAAGTAATATGAAGAAATATTCCTTTCCAACTTCAGTCGGTAACTTTGCTGCATAAAGTCAAATATCATTATAACAGCGCCAAAAAATTAAACTCGCGGGATGAATCCCGCTGGGGATAACTGGGTATGGATATAGTGGTATAATGCAATCATAAGGTCGACTAATTAAAATCGTAATTTTTTCATGTGGAAACACTGGGTTAACGCAGTATTAGGACTTTTAATGGTCGTCCTGCCATGGCTCGGACTTGATGCGGTTACGAGTCAGTGGACCATAGTCGTCGGCGGCTTGGTAATCGCCGCCCTATCCGTATGGTCCGCTACAGAAAGCCGGGGCGCAGCCGGAATGTAAAATAAGGACCTAAACAAAAAACATCCCCGCGAAAAGCGGGGATGTTTTTTTAAATTCACAAACTCGACTTCCATAAGCCCTTACTTAATGTCTTTTTCTATTTCCTGTCCTTTGATGGTGTATTTTTTATTTTTATAAAATCTGGACACCGCGGTATTTACAATCCAAGTCATAAACATCAACACAACAAAATAGATCAATCCTATAGTCGTAAATTTCGGCAACGTATCTCTGCCCAAATAGCCAAGTATCCCCGCCACGACGCCGATGGTGGTGATAAGCTGCAAGGACGAAATGGTGTTCTTGGTGCTTTTGGCCTGCAATTCCGTAAAAAGATCGATTGCGGAACTGAGGTAATTTTTGGTCATAACCCACAAATGTTTTATATACTCGTGGGTATCGAGCAGCGTTTCAAATTTAAATTGGAACAAAGGTTTTAAGTACTCGTCTATTTTTTCTATGTCCGTAATCTTCTGTCTTGTCTTTACGTATGCGCCCATTTGGTCAATTCTTGCGCCTATGAGATTTATTGTTTTCTGATAAACCCCCAGTTCGCTCCTTAAGGCATCGATATCGATACCTTTAATCGCGCCCCGTTCCTTAATTTTCTGAATTTTTTCCCAGATAATGCGGTGGATTGACAGATAGCGGTGCAGCTGCGATTTGAACTCGCGGAAAAATATCTGGGATTCGATAATCTCGCGCGTCAAATTCTCGTCTTTAAGATTGTTGATCAAAATGATGCCGGGACTGCGGTAAACCTCCACGTTTTTGGTTGAGAGAACGGAGTAAATGTCTTCGTTGAAATCTTTGAACAGTTTTTCCGCTTCCGCCTTCGTTGCGCCGGTAACGGTTACGATGTAGGGAAGAATTGTTTTTATGTTCGCGAGCTCTTTCGGCACCGGCGCCCCCTTGCTGAAAATCAATGATATGCCTTTGGAAAGTTTACTGTCGTAATAATCTTTGATGGCTTCAAAGTCCTGCTTCAGCGACTCGAATTCTTTCTCCAGTATAATCAGGCCGTCTTCATAGATGCGGTAATTTATGCGCTGGTCGGTCTTTGCCAATATATACTCCAACGGCCCGCTTTCCCTGCTTACCTCAACAAGTGACAAAATCCCCCTCGCGTCGTCCAGCTGCTGCTTAGGAAAATCCAGCGCGGATTTTCCATGCTTAAGGAAATCCCAGATTTCGGTAAGGTGAAGCGTGGTTCTCTGAAACCACCCGCCGATGTATATTTTCTGTATTTTCATAAGTTATTTAATTATAATATATAATATACTGATAAAGAAAGGTCGCTAATTACTAAAATACCTATTTTATGGAAAACAAAAACTATTCACAGGGCTATGGCAAAAGACCCCTGTGGCAATGGATGGTGATATACGTAATCGTTGGCGCAGTTGTCTACGGACTCATATATTACTTCTTCTTTTCGGGAAGCGGCGGTTATAGTCCTTCAACTTCTCAAAATTCTCCGTACGCTCCGACTTACCAGACGCCGCCAGCCGCACCGACCCCATCAGGACAACCGACCGCCGGCACATCGGCCCCCGCCCCGAAAGAAAATGCGGTGATCTACACCGCTTCCGGATTCTCGCCTGCCGCACTGACTGTAAAAGCGGGCGAAACTGTCGTATTTAAAAATGAGTCATCAAATCCAATGTGGGCGGCTTCAGGCGTTCATCCTACGCACACGCTCTATCCAACCACGGGCGGCTGCATTGGCAGCACTTTTGACGCCTGTAAGGGAATCGCGCCCGGAGATTCGTGGTCTTTCACCTTTGACGTCAAAGGCACGTGGCCGTACCACGATCACTTAAACGCGCAAAAAACCGGGAAGATTGTTGTGGAATGAACAACCTATTTTTCATAGGTTTGTTGAGTTTTTTCGGCGGCATCGGCCAGGATATTTTCCTGCCGCTACTGCCGCTTTACCTCGCCAACGTCCTTAATTTCGATAAGGCCTTCATCGGCTTGGCGGAAGGATTGGTAACGGCCGGCGCCGGCATTTTTAAAATCGTGTCCGGTTTCTTATCCGATAGATTCAAAAAACAAAAGCCGCTGATTTTTATCGGATATTTCCTTTCGCTGATCGGACGATCTCTCCTTGTTTTTGTGTCGGCGCCGCTGGCCATTCTTGCCTTGCGGTTCAGTGACGGCATCGGCAAGGGCATGAAAGATCCCCCGAAAGACGTACTGATCGCGGCCTCAACTAAAATCGAAACAAGGGGGCGGGGGTTCGGCATCGTGCGCGCGCTCGATACGCTGGGTTCCGTCGCCGGACCGCTTATTTTATTCGCGCTGCTCTATTTCTTTTCCGACAATCCCCGGCAATACCATTACATCTTTCTGATTACCGCGCTTCCGTTGTTGTGCACTCTCTCCATTCTGACTTTCCGGGTAAAAGAAGTCCCGGCCGCAAAAATAGAAAACCTAGAAAATGTCCGCGGCGAAGGAGGGCTGCCGATTTCATTTTATATTTTCTTGGGCATTATGACGGTTTTTTTGCTCGGCAACGCTTCAGATGCGTTTTTAATTCTCCGCGCCCAAAACATAGGCGTCCAGCTGCTTGCCATTCCCGTCGTCTATGCGCTGTTTAACTTTTTTTACGCATCGGCTTCCATACCGTTGGGGGGCCTTTCCGACGCCATCGGACGGGAAAAAGTGATTTTGCTCGGCTGGCTCGCATATGCCATCGCTTATTTGGGATTTGCCCTTGCAAGCCAGAAATATCAGATTTGGCTGCTGTTCGCCTTTTACGGCATTTATTACGCGGCCACCGAAGGCGTGGCTAAGGCATTCGTGGCAGATATTACGCCGGCGGAACACAGAGGCAGGGCGTACGGTATCTATAATGCCGCGGTAAGCGTCATGGCTCTGCCCGCGAGTATAATCGCGGGATTATTGTGGGACAGCCGCGGCCCGTCTGCCCCGTTTTTTTTCGGATCAGCACTCTCCGCCTCAGCGGCTCTGATGCTTTCCTTGTTCATGGCATTTAACTACTTTAGGTCTCGCGCAAATAAACAATAGTATGCTAAAATAATACTATGCTCAGCTTTGAAGGAATGGCTATAAGGTTTTTAATCGCTCTTCTGCTTGGAGCGATAATCGGAATCGAGCGCGAGATAGTAGGCAAAGAGGCGGGGGTGCGAACTTCCATGCTTGTTTCAGGCGGCGCGGCCATCTTTACCATGATTTCGGTTGTCCTCCCCTACCTTATAGCAGTATCGGACGCGAATCTTCCCGACGTGATAGCCAGAAACAGCGGATTTCTCGGCGTCATCGCTAATATCGTCGTCGGAATAGGATTCCTCGGCGCCGGCATAATCATCAAAACCGGCGAGCACGTCAGAGGGCTGACCACCGCCGCAGTTGTATGGATTACTGCCGCAATCGGCACGTTGGTCGGATTGGGGATTCTGAAATTTGCGGTAGCAGCTACATTAACTATTGCCGTCCTTCTGTACGTATTAAGAAAAATAGGACTGGTCGAACATCTCCGGTCAATTGAAGATTTATAGTCACGCCATGAAATATAGTCCCCCGACCCTTGAAGAAAAAAGGTGAAATAGCTTTCACTCAGCGGTTAAAACTTCCGGACCTCGCGCAGTAACCGCAACCGTATGCTCGAAATGTGCCGATAAACTGCCGTCTTGAGTCGCAAAGCTGTCATCCGGAAGCTGCGTAATTTCGCCGCTCCCGAGTGCTACCATCGGTTCGATTGCAAAAACCATGCCCGGCTGGAGAAGAACTCCCGTGTCCGGCTTGCCGTAGTTATAAACCGGCGGGTCCTCATGCAGATGGACCCCGATACCGTGGCCAGTCAAACCGCGTATAACGGAAAAACCGTTTTTTTCGACATGCTTCTGAATTGCGGCGCCGACATCGCCGAGCCGCTTGCCGACTGTCGCCTGCGCTATGCCTTTCATCAAAGCATCGCGCGTAACCGCGATCAACAATTCCGCTTTCTTGCTCACTTTGCCAATCGGCACCGTAACTGCCGCGTCAACATAGAAACCCCCCTTAGGAGGGTATACAAGGCCGAAATCCAATTTCAAAATATCCCCGTCTTTCAAGCGATAGCTGTTGGGCACTCCATGCACTACGACTTCATTGACAGAAGCACAAATGGTGGCAGGATATGGTTTTCTCGCGCCTTCGGGCCGATATCCCAAAAAAGCGGGACGACATCCCGCTTTGCGAATCAAAGATTCCGCAAGCTCATCAAGTTCTTTTAGGGCGACGCCGACGTTCGCGGCGCGGCCAACTTCTTGAATAACGCCGGCCAATATCTTGCCGGCTTCGCGCATAACTGAAATAATTTCCGTTTTTTTGGCGGGAATAATCATTTCAACTTTCTAAGCATCGCCTCGAAAATCTTTGCAGGCGCAGGGCGTCCGTCAATTTCGGTAATTTGATAATGACGTTTTCTCAGCTCCCGAAAAATCGGCTCGGTGCGTTCGCGATATTCTTTCAACCTGACTTTTATCACTTCCGGTTTATCAAGCGCTCTTCTTCTCAGCTTCCCTCCGCATATATGGCATATGGCGCTGTGATATTTTTCCGGGAATATGATCGGCGTGCGGCAAACGGAGCATACGAGACGACTTGAGTTTCTTGCGATAGAAACGTTTTCGGGAATTTTAACGATAAAAGTGTGGACATTTTTTTTGCCGTAAAGTTTAGAAAGTATTTCCACAAGTCCGGGTCCGCGGTCGTCAAAGGCCTCGTAATAAGTGCGCGGCGATCCGCTGAATACGATGCTCATTCCGGCCTTAGCGAATTTCTTAGTGCGGCCGGAAACCATTTTCAAAATCCAGGACGGCGTCATCAATCTCCCGATCTCAAAATTTTTACGCTCGCGCCGAATAACGGGATCGTTTCGCCGCGCGGGATCGTATACGATGGACTCGACGAATTTACCGGTATCAAAATGGAAAAAACCCTTTACTTTGGAAAGTAAATCGGCTTGAGTCCCCTTTCCCGCGCCGGGCGGCCCATAAATTAGTACTGCTCGTTTCATTAAAATCCTTCGTACTCCCTCATAATCAATTGTGACTCAATTTGCTGCATAGATTCAAGCGCGACCGCGACCGCGATAAGAAGCGCCGTGCCGCCGATGGTCAACACCTGAATTCCGGTCAAAAGCCGCGTTATATAAGGCATAATGGCCACGATGCCGAGAAAAACGGCTCCGAACAACGTAGTGCGGTTTATGATTTTGGATAAGAATCCGGCGGTAGATGCTCCGGGGCGGAGACCGGGCACGAAGCCGCCGCTGCGCTGAAGATTTTTTGCTATTTCGTTAACGTCAAAAGTCACGGCGGTATAAAAATAAGTGAAAACCACCACAAGCAGGAAATAAACCAGGCTGTATACGCCGATGTTTCCCAGGAATTTATTTACGTAATTATTCAAACTTATGGAGAGATCGGTTGAAAAAACAGACACGATTTGGGCGAAAAACTGCGGAAAAAGCAGGATCGATATCGCAAAGATGATCGGGATAACGCCGGCCTGATTCACTTTCAGCGGCAGATACGAAGATGCTCCGCCGTAAAGTTTTGTGCCGCGTACGCGCTTTGCGTAAGATATTGGAACTTTTCGTTCTCCCTGATTCACGAACACGACTCCGGCGACAATAACCACGCTCAAAATAATAAAAGCGATGTAGGTCGGCAGAACTGACGGCGTATACGACAAAAACGCCTGGAATGCGTCAGTCGGCAGACTGCTGACGATTCCTGCAAAAATGATAAGCGATATGCCGTTGCCGATTTTTTGTTCGCTGATGATTTCACCCATCCATACGAGAAGAAAAGTTCCCGCAGTAATTATCAGAACGTTTCTCAATAAATCATAAAATGCCAAAGGCGGCAGTACATTCTGAGAAATAAGCAAATTTAAAAATCCATATCCCTGCAAGGCCGCAAGCGGCAAAGTAAGATAGCGCGAATAACGGTTGAATTTCGCGCGCCCGATATTTCCCTCCTCGTAGTACATTTCTTTAAGGCGCGGAAACACCATGGTCAGCAACTGCATAATTATGGTCGCGGTGATATAGGGTCCGACACCAAGCATGGCGATCGAAAGATTGCTGAGCGCACCCCCCGAGAAAAGGTTCAAAAATCCGAGCAGCTGATTGGAAGCGAAGAAATTATTCAGGCGCGCGGCGTCCACTCCGGGCACCGGAATATTCGCAAAAAGTCTGAATACCCCCAGAAGAAGGGCGGTTATAAGAATTTTGTTCCTGAGGTCCTTGACCTTAAAAACCTGTATGATTGAATTCATAAAGTTTTCGGCTAACTTTCAATACGCCCACCGGCCGCTTCGATTTTCGCCTTTGCGCTGCGAGAAATCTCCACATCCTTTCCCACCGCGAACGCTTTTGTAACCGTTCCGCCACCGAGAATTTTTGCCCTCATCTTTTTATTTATCAGTCCGGCCTCAAACAAGGCCTGCAAATTCACTATACCGTCTTTGAGTTTCTTATCCAAATCGCCGACATTCACGACTTGCGCCTTTTCGTGAAGAGATTTATTGCCTATGCCGCGCAATTTAGGAATACGGATTAAGTATTCGTTGAATGCGGGCTTGATCCTTCTGCCGGCGCGCGATTTCTGGCCTTTCTGGCCGCGGCCGGAATAAGTGCCGCGTTTTCCTCCGCGGCCTACGCGTTTTTTAGATTTATTCTTATGAGCCGGTTTCAATTCGTGAATCTGCATTGTTGTAGTTACTTTTTCTTTTCTTCCCTCAGCTGTTTCAACGCCTCGATTGCCGCAAGCGCGTTGGTCAACTTGTTGGGCGTTCGTCCCAAACATTTTGCCGTAGCGTCTTTCACGCCCGCAAGCGACAGCACGACTCGAACTGCGCCTCCGGCCCTAAGTCCGTGACCCGCCACGGCAGGTTTGATCAAAACCTTTGCTGCGCTGTATTTTGCGTCTACTTCGTGCGGGATGGTTCTCCCCCTTAACGGCACCCTCATCATATGCTTGTTGGCGTCAATTTTGGCTTTGCGCACCGCCTCGGCAACATCCAGCCCTTTCGCTACGCCTACGCCCACTTTGCCGTTTTCATTGCCAAGAACGACGGTGGCGCGAAAACGAAACCGCTTTCCACCGGCAACGACTCGCGTTACGCGCCGCAAATCCAATACTTTTTCTTGATATTCCTGTTTTCTGATTTCGGGCATAATTTTAAATCTTTAATCCTTCTTTCCTTAAGACCTCGGCAATAGCTTTTACGCGGCCGTGATAAGCGTAACTGCCGCGGTCAAACACCGCGGATTTGATGCCTTTCTCGCCGGCTCGCTTCATCAACAACGACGCCACCGCGACCGCTTGCGCTGTTTTTCCTCCTTTGCGTTCCGAAGCGCGAATCTCTTTCGTCGATGCGGCAACTAACGTCTTCGCCGCCATATCATCGATCAGCTGGACAAAAATATTACGGTTACTGCGGAACAGCGAAAGACGCGGCCGTTCTGCGGTGCCGAAAATTTTAGCTCGGGTTCTCGCTTTTCTCCTTAATCGTTTATTATTTAATGATTTCTGCTGCTTCATATTTTCGTAATTTAAGCGGTCGTGCCTGCGACCTTCTTGCCGGCCTTCCTTCGAATAACTTCTCCCTGATAACGGATGCCTTTGCCTTTATACGGCTCCGGCTTTTTAATGGCCCTGATCTGCGCGGCGGCCCGACCGACAAGATCCTTATCGATGCCTGAAATGTTAATTACGTTCTTATCAACTTTAACCTCAATCCCTTCCGGAGGACTGAAGCGAACCGGATGGGAAAACCCGACATTAAGCACGAGCGTTTTACCTTCGAGGGCGGCGCGATATCCGACCCCCTCAATTTCCAAACTCTTCTGAAAGCCCTGACTCACGCCAACCAAAGCGTTTCTTAAAAGCGCCCACATCGTCCCGCAATTCGCCTTGACCTGCTTTTCTGAGCCGGAGCACAAAACCCTTGCTCCTTTATCCTCCAAGGCAATATCCGTGAAAGGAAGCCTGCGGAGCGTAATGCCGCCCTTAGGCCCTTTTACTTCCACGACATCCTCCTTTTTATCTACCGCCACTCCCTCCGGAATAGCAATTGGTTTTTTGGCTAATTTACTCATGTTAGTTTCGTTACCATATTTCAAATAAAAATTCTCCGCCCACCTTCTGTTTTCGCGCCTCCGATCCGCTCATGATGCCGTTAGAGGTGGAAAGTACGGCCATTCCGTAGCCCTGCTTAACCGATTTGATATCTTTGTAACCGACATAAAGGCGGCGGGACGGCTTGCTGAAAAATTTAAACCCGCGCACGGCTGCCTTGCCGCCGTCATACTTTAATTCGATTTCAAGAACGCGCTTCGGATTGCGCCCTTTCTTTGCCGCGGATTCGAGGTACTTATGCCCAACCAAAAGATCCGCGATTGCTTCGTCCATCTTGTTATACGGAGCTTTTATACGCTCCGCTTTTACCGCCTGAGCATTTTTAATTCTGGTCAATAAGTCGTGATACATTGGATTACCAACTTGCCTTCTTTACTCCCGGAATTTCGCCGCGGCTCGCCATTTCGCGGAAACAGATACGGCAGAGTCCGAAATCCCTGATGTAGCCGCGCTTTCGTCCGCAACGGAAACAGCGCCGGACGATTCGGGTTGAATATTTGGGTTTCTTTTTCGCTCGCGCGACAACGGATGTTTTTGCCATAATCTTATCGTTTCAGCGGCAATCCAAACTGCCGATATAAATAAATCGCCTCTTCCCGACTTTTGGCGTCTGTAACGAGCGTGATCTCCATTCCGAAATTAACGTTGCTCGTTTCCAAGTTGATCTCCGGGAATACGGCGTGTTCGCGGATGCCGATAGTGAGATTACCAGTACGATCGACATTTTTCAAGTCGATGCCTCTGAAATCGCGCACGCGGGGAAGCGCTACATAGATGAGCCGCGCCAGAAAATCGTACATTCGCTTGCCTCTTAAAGTCGCTTTCAATCCCACCACAGTTCCCGCTCGCAGCTTAAACCCGGCGATGGACTTTCTCGCTTTTTGCAATGCCGGCTTCTGGCCGACAATAGATGCAAATTCCTTCTCGACTTCCGGGAGTAGTTTGTCCGAAAAATTGGACTGTTGGCTCAAGCGTCCGACTCCGGAGTTAACAATGATCTTCTTCAATTTTGGGACCGCAAAGGGATTGCCGTATCCGAATTTTTCTTTCATGGCCGTGATGGCTGCTTCCTTATAGGTTTGTGCTAAATTGTAGCTTTGCATTTTTTACAAAATCTTGATTTCTGACCGTTCTCTATACGAAAGCCGGCACGCACCGCCCGCCCGCAGGAAGAACACGCCAGCATAACGTTTGATGCGTGAAGAGGCCGCGGGATTTGAATCACCTGCCCTTTCTCGCCTTGCCGGCGCGGACGAACATGTTTTTTATACAAATTCAAACCTTCAACGGTCACTCGCAGGCGCTTTGAATCAACGTCCATCACCTTGCCGATTTTCCCCCGATCTTTACCGGCTATTATTTTAACCGTATCGTTTTTCTTGATATTCATACAATTTCTTCCGCCAAGGCCATAATGGAATCAAAACCTTTATCTTTCAATTCCCGCGGCATGGGGCCAAATACTCTGGTTGCTTTCGGCTGGCGTTTATCGTCCACGATGACGGCCGCATTCTCGTCAAAACGCAGATACGAGCCGTCCGGCCGCCGCATCGCAGCCCGTTGTCTGACAATGACCGCCTTTACGATGTCTTTTTTCTTGATGGCTTTACGCGGTTCCGCTATCTGAACTGACGCCACAATTAAGTCGCCGACTCGAGCATAACGACGCCGCGTTCCTCCTAAAACGCGAAAACAGCGAATCGTCTTAGCGCCGCTATTATCCGCGACTTTTAATATTGCACGTTCTTGAATCATGGGTTTTTATAACTTGCTGATAATGCGCCACCTTTTACCTCTGCTGAGCGGCCTAGTTTCTTCAATCATGACCCGATCGCCCGTTTTGTATTCGTTCTCCTCGTCGTGGGCCTTGAGGCGGGTGCTTGCCTTGTAATACTTCAGGTATTTGGGGTGCTTCTTGAAACGGCTGATTTCGACAACGCGCGTCTTTTGCATCTTATCCGACACGACAACTCCTTCCAGTTTTCTTTTTTGTGTCTGAGTTTTTTCCGCCATTATTTTTTGAGCGTATTTATTACCGTCAGCGCACGGGCTATGTCTTTTTTTAAATTCCGTATCTCGCGCACATTTTTAACTTTACCGGCAGCCAAATCGAATTTTAGGGAACGCAATCTTTCTTTTGATTCCCGCAAATGCTGCAGCAATTCCTCTAACGGTTTCATTTTGAATTCCTTAAACTCTTTTCTTTTCATATATTTATATCCGCTGTTTCATAATAATTTTTGTTTTTACCGGCATTTTGTGTCCTGCAATGCGAAGCGCTTCCTCCGCGATGCCCCGCGTGACGCCGTCGATCTCAAAAAGAACTCTGCCGGGCCTTACCGGGAAGACGTAATGGTCAACCGAACCCTTGCCTCCGCCCATTGTTACTTCCGGAGGCCTCTTCGTTACCGGTTTATCGGGAAAAATTCTGATCCACATCTTTCCCTCGCGCTTCATATTATGAGTAATCGCCTTTCTGGCCGCCTCGATCTGGCGGGAATCCACCCAGCTGGACTCGAGGGCCTGCAGGCCGTAACTACCGAATTTAAGCTCGGTTCCGCGCGTTTCAACGGTGCGGTAGCGCGATCTTCCTTTCTGCCACTTTCGATGTTTTACTTTTTTGGGTATCAACATACGTTATTCGAAAACTTCGCCTTTATATATCCATACTTTCACGCCGACGGTTCCGGAAGTCGTGAACGCGGTTGCCGTACCATAATCAATATCCGCGCGCAGGGTCTGAAGAGGCATCGAGCCCTTGGCCAACCATTCACGCCTCGATATCTCCGCGCCGTCAATACGTCCCGAAAAACGAATCTTGGCGCCTTTTACGTCGCGATTCTGCATAACGGACTCGAGACATTTTTTCATCAACCGGCGCGCCGGCTGACGCCTCTCCAAATCCCAGGCGATGTTTTGCGCAACAACGGCGGCAGAAATCTCCGTTCGTTTTAATTCTTCAACATTCAAGCTTAAAGAGGTTTTCTTGCCGCCTTTGAATTTAGAAAGCCGCTTCTCTATCGCTCGCGTCAACTCTTCAATTCCTTTTCCGCCCCGTCCTATGACAAGTCCCGGCTTCGCGGCTTTTATGAAAATCTTGTACGAATCTCCGGCGCGCTCTATTTCCACCCGCGCAATGCCGGCAGGGGCAATTTTATCCTTAATTACTGCACGTATCAAAACGTCCTCCTCCAATAATTGCGGGACGTTCTTTGTTTTAAACCACCGTGAATTCCAATTTTTAGTTATGCCCAAACGCATCGCGTCGGGACGAATTTTGTTTCCCATTATACGCTTTTCCTTCTAAAAATTTTCCGAAAGAAGCCCGGCTTTGCAACGACTTTTTCTTTACGCTGTATCTCCGACCCCTAGAACTCCTTTGATTTTTTCTCTGCTTTCTGCTCCTTCTCCGGCTCCTTAATCTTAACCACCGTCTTCTGTTTGAAACGCGACGGCATAGCTTTTTCCGACTCCTTCAAAAACAAAGTAACATGGCTGGTGCGCTTCAAAATAGGCGTGGCGCTTCCGCGAGCCCGCGGCAGCCAACGCTTTAATACCGGCCCGCCATCCACCTGAATTGAATGCACAACAAGGCTTTCCGGCTGAAGATGCTGAGTATTTTTAGCATCTGCAATCGCGGACTGCAACAGCTTCAGCAAAACTTTTGCCGCGCGGCGCGGACTCACCGATAACTGCGCCTCCGCTTCATTTACCGTCAATCCTTTTATGGCGTTTGAAACCAGCCGCAGCTTTCGCGGGGTGATTTTTGCGTATTTCAATTGTGCGCGCTGTTGTTTCGCCATTTTATGCAATAAAAATTATTTTTTACCGCCTTGCGGCGCTGCGGGAGCGGCTGGAGCCGCTTTCTGGGCCTGCGCCGCCTCAAGCTCGCGCTGCATCTTGCCGCCGTGCCTCGTGAACTTTCTAGTCAGCGCAAATTCCCCAAGACGGTGACCGACCATCTCTTCCGTTACCTTAACCGGTATAAAATCTTTGCCGTTATGAACCCCGAAAGTAAAACCGACCATTTCCGGCGAAATCTCCGAAGACCTTGACCATGTTTTAATAACCGTCGCATCGCCGGATTTAAGCTTGGAAATTTTCTCCAATAATTTCGGATCAACGTAAGGACCCTTTTTTGAGCTTCGTGACATGAGATTTGGGTTTAACTACTTTCTGCGCTGGATAATCAGACTATTCGACCATTTCTTTTTATTTCTTGTCTTTCTTCCGCCTGTTACTTTGCCCCATTTCGTTTTCGGTTTACGCGTACCTCGCGGCTGTCGTCCTTCACCGCCGCCGTAAGGATGATCAACCGGATTCATGGCCGTGCCTCTGACGGTAGGTCGGATGCCGAGCCAGCGGGAACGCCCTGCTTTTCCTATAGTTATGAGGTTATGATCCGGATTTGAAACTTGACCCACGGAAGCGAAATTGTCCCACCTGACCCTTCTTATCTCTCCGGACGAGAGTTTTAAATTCGTATATCCCTGCTCATGCGCCAAAACCTCGGCGTACGAACCGGCGGACCGCGCCAACTGGCCTCCTTTCCCCTTCATCAGCTCGACGTTATACACAAAATACCCTACCGGAATATTCTTCAACGGCAGACGGTTACCCGTTTTCAGCGGAGCGGTTTCGGAAGCAACTATCGTATCTCCGACTTTCAAATTGTGGGACGCCAGAACATAACTTCGTTCCCCGTCGGCATACACGATTCGGGCAATGAATGCGGTGCGATAAGGATCGTACTCGATTGCTTCTACTCTTGCCGCAACATCCGTCTTCGCCTGACGAAAATCGAGAAGGCGGTACAGCTTCTTATTCCCTCCGCCCTGGTGGCGAACGGTGATCTTGCCGTGATGGTTACGGCCGGCATGTTTCTTAAGACGCACCACCAAAGATTTCAGAGGTTTCTGCGCCGTTAATACGCCGTAGTCAACGTTGGTCATACTCCTTCTTGATGCAGTTGTGGGTTTGTAATTTTTCATAATGGTTACTTAGGTACAATATCAAGTTCCTGTCCTTCCGCAAGAGTGACCACGGCCTTCCGCATTCTCACGGACTTGCCGGGACGTCCGCGATTCATTTTCCGCCTTGTGACATTGATCATATGAACATCCTCAACCGTAACGCTGTAGAGGTCCTGAACCGCTTTTTTTACTTCAAGCGCGCTCGCTTTGCCGTCAACAAGAAAGACGTACTGCCGGATCCTGCTCAAAGCTACCGCCTTTTCGGTAACCCACGGCCGCCTGATCAAAGAATGATCGACGAGCTTGCTTTTAGCGGCGCGTTCGCGCTGCGGATGCTGATGATCGGATTGCGGTTGCGAAGTT
The DNA here is from genome assembly GCA_964627585.1 of uncultured Candidatus Saccharibacteria bacterium. GTDB lineage: Bacteria > Patescibacteriota > Minisyncoccia > UBA6257 > GWB1-45-9 > CAZVKF01. Next base: position 19,657 of record CAZVKF010000003.1, read on the forward strand.
GAACGTTTGAATAAAGCCATAGTTTTAAAATATTTAAACTTTGTAATGTCCGGCGATGGTTTCAATTGCGCTGCGGTCCAGCAATATCTGCTCATAGCGCATTAAGTCATAGACATTCAGCGAGCCGGGGGCGAGCGCTTTAACTCTCGGCATGTTCGCGGCCGCGCGGTATACGGATGCGTTTTTGTCTGCGGGAATTAAAGGCACGCTCTTCGCGCCGTCGGCTATGCGCCCCAGCGTTCCGAAAAGCAATTTCGTCTTCGGCGCATCCAATTCAAGCGAATCAATGACCTTCAACTTGCGCTCTCTCACTTTAGCCGAGAGAACGGTAAAAATGGCGAGCCGCCTCATCTTCTTATTTATTTTCTGCTCATAGCTTCTCTCTTTTGTCGGGCCATGCGTGACGCCGCCGCCTTTCCAAAGAGGCGAGCGGATGGAGCCGTGCCTGGCCCGGCCGGTTCCCTTCTGACGCCAGGGTTTTCTGCCTCCCCCCCTGACTTCGCTGCGTCCCTTGGCGTGCGCTACGGGTTTGCGACGATTCGCCTGCTGAGCCGTAATAACCTGATGCACAAGCGCGGCATTCCATTTCCTTCCGAAAATATCATCGGGCAAATCTGCCGTTCCTGCCTTATTGTTGCTTTTATCATAAACATCAATGGTCATAATGCTCGAATTTCCACCTTGCCCTGTCTCGCTCCGGGAACGGCGCCTTTTAACACCAAAAGTTCGTTCTCGGTATCGATATTTACCACTTTGAGATTTTTTACAGTTACGCGGTTATTGCCCATTCTGCCGGCCATTTTCCGTCCCGGCACTACCCGCTGCGGCGCGGTGCTGCCTATGGAGCCCGGCCCACGAAGGCGGTCTTTCTGACCGTGC
>CAZVKF010000003.1:20545-21104 GCA_964627585.1 uncultured Candidatus Saccharibacteria bacterium
CCTTTTAGATTATAAATTTTTGTTTTCATTATTGTAGTCCTTCGACTTTGCTCGAGAACTAAAATTTTTATCCCCTGAGCCTGTCGAAGGGTTACGTTGATATTTCCACCTTTCCGCTCCTGTTGCCCGGAATCGCGCCTTTAACAAAAATCGTCTTGAGTTCGGAATCAATTTTAAGAATCTCAAGATTCTTAACCGTAACCCTTTCAACGCCCATATGGCCCGCCATTTTTCTTCCCGGAACAACGCGCTGGGGAGCCGTGCTTCCTATTGAGCCGGGAGCGCGATACCTATTTTTTTGGCCGTGAGATTTGGGTCCGCCGCTGAAGCCATGACGCTTAACCGTACCCTGAAAACCGCGCCCCTTGGTTCGACCGCTCACGGCAACCATTTTGCCCTCTTCCAAAACCGCGCCATTAAGGTCTGCGGCGCGCACTTTAATAACGGTTACCGGAATAACCTTATCGCCTTTCCACATCTGGGTCATTTTTAATTTTGTGCCGCGTATGTAATTCATGGGCATTTATATAAAAACATCCGAGGTCTAGCCCCAGATGTT
>CAZVKF010000004.1:0-10144 GCA_964627585.1 uncultured Candidatus Saccharibacteria bacterium
ACAATTACAATTCCGGCTGTGGGAGCTAATGCTGGCAACGTCGGCATCGGGACGACGGGACCGAGTGAAAAACTTGAAGTCCGGTCTGCCCCAAGTGGTGGCGGCATACAGGGATCTTTTCGTAGTAATTCTGGAACGAATGTATCATATGGCGGAATTTTTCCTGCGAACACTGCCGGAAACGTGATGTACATGACCGTCGGCGACGCCAGTTTTTCTCCGGCAACTTATTACGCGAAAGCATTGTGGGGGACTATTGCCGGCTCTGGCGGCGTAGCTTTACGTTTTGGGGCCAACGCTCGGTCTGATGATATGGTTATAGATACTTCCGGCAACGTCGGGATAGGGACGGCGAGTCCGGGGGCGAAATTACATATTTTTTCCGCATCTGCAGGAGCTGTAGCAGTTGATTCATCCGGAGATGAATTAGCAGTTGAAAATAGTGGAGATGCCGGAATTAGCATCATCGGCGGCAATGTAAATTCATCAGCAATCTTTTTTGGCGATGCTGATAATGAAGGTGTTGGCAGAATACGTTATGACCACACTACTAATTCAATGCGTTTCAATACGAATGATAGTGAAAAGGTCAGGATTGACAGCACCGGCAACGTCGGCATCGGGACGACGGGGCCGATAGCACCACTTACTGTTTCCACTGCTATAGATAATACCGATCTAGGAACGAAAGGGTTAAACATTAGCACCCCATCAGGGGTCGCTGGGAATATTATTCCACTTACGTTTACTGGTCTCGGTGGCTCAAACAGGGCCAGAGCAGGCATCGGAATGGTTGTGGGCTCTGATTGGGGCAAGGGTGACTTGGCTTTCTATACGAGAAACGCTAGCGATGGCTCGGCCTTGTCGTCATCAGATGAAAAAATGAGAATTTTGACGGGCGGCAACGTCGGCATCGGGACGGCGGGACCGGGGCAGAAACTGGAGGTGAACGGCACGGCGCAGGCGGCAACGTTCTACGCGTCAACCGGCGTTTCAACTTTTGATGCCACCGTTGCCGCCGGAACTGTTGAAGCTACTCAAATGTGTTTAGGCAACGGCACAAACTGCATCACTTCTTGGCCGAGCGGCGGAAGTGGAACAATTACTGGCGTTACCGCCGGTGCTGGTCTAACTGGTGGCGGCACCAGCGGCACTGTAAATTTGGATCTCGGCGCCGGCACCGGCGTCAGCGTAGCAGCTGATTCTATTTCTGTAAATTACGGCTCTACTGCCGGCACTGCGGTCCAAGGTAATACCGCCATAACCATTACCGCGGGAACGGGCATGTCCGGCGGCGGCGCCATCACTTTGGGTGCCGGGGGTTCGGTTACTTTAAATAATGCCGGCGACACGACGGCTGACACTATTGCAGATGATGGCGTTATAAGCACGGGCGAGACGAATTTTACCAATCAGGCCTTACTCACGAGCTCGGGTCCGTCATTCTCAATTTTTTATGATAATGATAATACCGGTTACTATGTTAACCCGGCTTCTACCTCCCGGATGAACAAAATAGATGTGGACACAGTTGATCCGGTCTATACCATCGGCGGCGTGAAATTCGCAACTTATATGGCAACGATGACCGGAGTGAAGGAAGAGACAACGGGCGTAATTAAGCTACAAGAGACAAGCAACAAGAGACAAGGAGTTTATGAATATGTAATAGATTTTAATAAAGTGGAGCGTGGCTCCGACTTATGGCTGTTCTGGCAGGCGACCGACTTCGGGCAAAATTGGGATAAGTTGACGGCTCTTTTGACCGCCGGTTTTGACGGTAAAGTTTGGTACGAAAAAGACCCCCAAAACAACCGCCTTACAATATTAGGAAGTCCCACTTCCTTAGGAGCTTCCTTAGAGGTTTCATACAGATTGACCGCACCTCGCTTTGACCATGCGAAATGGCCGAACACAAGCGACAGCGTTTGGGAAGGGCTTGTGATACCAGAAAAATAGTTTCTTATGAATCTTTCCGTTATCAACGCTATAATTCAATCGGTTGCCGCGCTTCTAAACCTGCTGGCTGCCACACCGAATATTCCTTCGGAAATAAGAATGCAGGCAATTACGGCAGCTAATCAGGCAATTGAGATGGTCAATCGGGAGATAGGATCTTTGGCGAACGCGCCTGAAACCCCGGCCGCCAATTCGTCAATCCCGGCCGCCACCAAGTCGCGCGCAGTAACTTATAACGTGTCTTCAAGCGAGCCGGGGCCGACCGTCACTAAAATTGTTTTTGACCCGGATCCGCTTAAGCTTTTGAAGGAGCGGGAAACTTTCCAGGTTTGGATTCATGACACTGACGGAGTGGCCGACGCGCGGGCGGTTATTGACACCGACGGCGCTTCAACGACGATTCCGCTTAAACTTACGGAAGGAACGGTGAAGGAAGGCGTGTGGTCCGGCGAATGGAAAAGTCCGGCTCCGGTATCAACGTTTTCCGTCTATCGGACGAAATTTTATCTCGCCGACACTCTTGGCAATAATTCCAAAATTGAAATGAATTGGACCAACAACTGACAACTATGGCCAAAGTTATCAACATTGCCCCGACATATCGGACCAATGTACAATGTAGATGATGATTAAACTGAGGGACAGCGGAATTATTTTAGGAATTCTCTCTTTGGTTGTCTTGGCCGCCTTAATTTTTTACGGCTATTACTATTTTCTGAGGATTAAAAGCCCGAGCGACCTTCGGATGGGAAAGGTGATCGGCACCGCCGAGGTCTATGCCGTTTCTCACGGGCCGCTCTTCAGCGGACCTCGTTTTCTTGAAGTGGATATTGACCCGAGAAAGGTGAGTTTAGGCGATATCCAGCATCTGCGGGCGGTGATGGAGAGTCCCGACGAAGTGGTTTCGGTTAAGGCGGTTACTGATTTGGATTTCTCCGCTAAAACCATTGAACTCCAGCGCCAGCCGGACGGAACTTGGGGAGCCGAGTGGAAAGTTGAAGACACCAGCACCAAGACCTATCACACCACCTTTATCGCGAAAGGGAAGGACGGAAAAGAAGGGCGATTTACAATGGCGTGGTCAGACCCGTGTTCCGGCGTACCCTTAAATCCCGGAGGCGGCACTGCTTACTTAAGCGGCAGCTGCAGTGTTTCCGGGGTTGACGGCGTTGATAACGGCCATTTGAATCTTAACGGCTATACCCTCACTATTAACGGCGGCGCAACTTTTGTCTGGAATTCCGGCTACAGCATAACCGTAAACGGGACTATCGCGGTGGCGGGACAGATGAGGAATACCAACTTATATGATTACGACGCGGACAGCGACGGCTACTCAAGCGGAAGCGTAACTTACAGCGACAGCTCGCCCGGAGCCGGTTGGCGCAGGCGTTACACCACTACGGCGATAGGCGGCGATTGCAATGACAGCAACGGCGGCATTTGGCAAAATCTGACCGGCTATCAGGATTCGGACCTAGACACCTATACCACCGGAGGAGCGACGTCGGTCTGCTCCGGGGCGAGTTTACCCTCGGGATGGCTTTCTTCCGCCAATGGTTCGGATTGCAACGACTCCAACGCCTCTTTGTATCAGAACTTGGACGGATACACCGACTCCGATGGCGACGGCTACGGCACGGGGGTAGTTCAGTCGGTCTGCTCCGGGGCGAGTTTGCCGGCAGGATACGCTGGGAACAGAAGCGACTGCTACGATGCGAACGCCAATGCCCGGCCGGGCCAGAGCTCGTTTTTTACGACCGACCGCGGCGACGGGAGTTTTGACTACAACTGCGATAGCTCGCAAGAGCTGGAAATTAGCACCGTAACCCAGTGTGCATAAATTACAATGCCAAAATACATAAAAATTTTATTAATCCTCTTTTTCGCGGCGCTTGTTGCGTGGTTTATGAACGGGAATCAGCAAACTTACTCGGCACCGCCACCGCCGCCGTCATCAACACCCAATACCTGGGATTGGGGTTGGTTTAATGCTTTTACCCCTCCCGGTTGCGGAGTGAGCGCGAGGTTTTGGACCGATACTGCCTGCACATACGTAATGAGAACCCAGGGTTGCCGATAACATGTCGAAGAAACCTCTTTTTATTATAGTAATCGGCTTGCTTCTCGTATCGTTGGGCGCGGGTATTTTCTGGCGGTATCTGGGCCCGTCAAAAGAGGAATGTTTTGCATTCAGCAATCTTAAAGAAGCCGCAAAACAACAGCGTTTAGTTTGCATGCTGGATCTGAGAAATCAACAGCTTCAAGCCGTTCCCGCCGAAATCTTTAATTTCCCCAATTTAAACACTCTGCTTTTAAACGGCAATCAGATTACGGCTCTTCCTCCAGAAATCGGTACCTTAGACAAACTCACGGCCTTGGATTTAAGCGGCAACAATCTCTCCGAGCTGCCTCCGGAAATAGGCGGGCTTTCTCGGCTTAAAACCCTCCGACTGAATGGCAATTCGCTTATTTCTTTTCCATCGGAAATCGGCAAATTGAATAATCTGGCCACTCTTGAGGCGCGCGGCAACAAACTTCAATCTCTGCCGCCGGAGATTGGAAATTTAAATAAGCTGACAACCCTGGATTTAAGCGGCAATCTATTAATCTCTTTGCCCGTTGAAATCAGCCGACTTTCAATGCTCAGAACATTACGATTAAATAGCAACATAATTACCAACCTTCCCGTTGATGAGCTTGCTCAATTGAGTCGTCTAAGGATTCTTAGTTTGATAGGCAATCCGTTAGATTCGCGCCAGAAAGCCCTGCTGGAAAAATCATTGCCCGGAGTCACAATTAATTATTAAAATCCGTAGATGATTCTAAGCGCCGGGCCTCAGACCAAAGATCTGGAACGACGCGTCGAAGAATTCTTGGCTGAAGCAGTCCATTTTGAATTCTGGAAAGCCCATTTTAAGAATCACAACTTTGAATTTGACCCGAACAAATTCAATTTGAACGGCTATTGGGAGAGCATTCCCTTTTTGACCAAGGAGGATTTTTTGAAAATCGGTTTTGAATATCGTTTACGGGACGCCCATCCGGATATTAAAAAAGACGCATACAGATTCATATTGCGGGTTACTTCCGGCACCACCGCTCAAAAAGAACCCATTCTTTTAATAAAAAAAATAGGCAGAAGTAAGTTATATGAAACCAAAGCAAGAGGGAAAGTTGTCTGTCTTACCGATAATTTTAACTTCGGGCTTAGCGAAGTATTGAACAATATTTTTCATAATTTCGTCAACGGAAGTGCGGAAAATCAACCTCTGATTATCTCATCTTTCAAATTGCATCCTGTAATGGAGAGCGTGTTGGATGACTTTGGCGCAGAAACAATTCGGGCATATCCAACAGCCGCAACAAAATTTTCGTTCGTTTTTAAAAATCTTTGTTTATCGGGAAAATTCAAGCGGATAATTCTGGGCGGCGATTTTTTAAGCGATTTGCAGCTCCGGCTTTTGGGGTCAAATTTTAAAAATCCGGAGATAGATTCTTATTATTACAGCGCCGCCGAGACGGGACCCATTGCCTACAGCTGCGATTCATTCAGAGAACGTTACGGAGAGAATGTTTATCATCTCCGCCGCAAGTCGTTGATAGAATTAGTTGATGTGGACAAAGACGGTTGCGGAGAGATAGTGGTTACCAAAGCCCGACCGCGCTCGTTGGCTTTAATCCGGTACAGAACCGGAGATATGGGCCGCTTTGTTTCTGAGCAATGCGTTTGCGGAAAATACGGAAGGTTGTTTTTAGTCGGCCGCAAGAACTCGGATTTTATTAAATGCGCGGGAGTTATGGTGATGCGCCAGACCATAGAACGGACGCTGGCTCCGTTTAAGGATTATATAGCCGAATGGGCGGGCGAGGTTCGGGAGCGCGCGGCAGGACAAGGCATACTCGGCGAGCTGACGCTTAAAATTAAACCAACCCGGGCATTGTTGGAAAAGCCCGGCAGCTTTCTTTCTGAAATGTCCCGGGCCATAAGCAACAAACTTTTTTTAACCCCCACCGATACTTTAGCCAAGCTGGCCAAGGACAATAAATTTATGCCGTTAAAGATTGAATTAACGGAGAATATCGGCGAAACCCAAAAACGCCTGCCGCTGAGAAGGATTTTATAGAAACCCGCCGCAATTTATAAAGAGATGGACATCGGGATTCGTTCCCGAATCTTCGTGGATCGTTGTTTCTTGGCAGACCAGCGTATCATCCGACGCCTTTTTTTCTTCGTATATGAGGGGGGTGTGGCCGTACGATCTTACCCAGGCCGATATAAAAATTCCCAGCCCTAAAGCAAATTTAATTAAGAACCCGGCTTGACTTTCCATAGTTAATTAAACTATATCATTAAAATACCTCAATCTCAATCGCGGATTATCCACTGTTCGGACTTACTATCTTTCATCCAGGGTAATAACTTCGTCTGTTTCGTCCAGGAGTTTGTCAAGACGACTAACAGTTGAGCCGACCCGTTTGCGCGTAAATAAATTCGCTATCATCGCAATGGGCATCATAAGAAGGAAAAACGCGCCAAATACAAGGTAGCTTATAAAACTCCGCAGTTTTTTGGATAGATTGACCATATTTAGATTATATACTATATTTTGAGCGGAACAACGTCAAAATTGCACCATTTTGTTATTGAACACCCCACCCTGTTCACGGCGGAGAGATTTCCCGCCCCCGGCCGCCTAAAGAATTTTTCCTTTAAAATTCAGCATTGGGCCGTAAAGCGGACAGAGGCGGATTCTTTTGAGGAGCTGAGAACTTTGCAATTCAGACGTCTGAAGCGTTTATTGAATTATGCCTATGACACGGTTCCTTTTTGGCGCGATTGGTTTTCAGCCGCCGGCATAAAACCGGATGATATTCAAACCCTTGAGGATATGTCTAAAATCCCCATTGTCGCCAAGGCGATTTTAAAGGCGGCGCCTTTGGAAAAATTCTGTTCTCAAAAGATATCTCCAAAATCCAGATTTTGCCAGGTTGCAAGTTTCGGAACAACCGGTACGCCTCTCCGCATTTTCGTGGATAGTTGGTTAAGTGAACGTCGGGATGTTTTGAGGCATCGAGCTCATCGTTGGCAAGGCGCCCGGGAGTCGGATATTTACATCAAAATAACCCGTTCGCCCCTGCTTGAGCGCGGTATTGTTCTGTCTGCCGCCGGTTTTCAGCAGCTGCCTGGCATAAAAGAAGAACTATATGACATCTATAACCGTAATCCGAATATCATTCTTAGTTCTTATCCTTCCTTCTTATACTTCCTTGCCGGTTTGATTAAAAAAGAGAGAGGCGCTATGCCGCTTCGCTGCGTAATTGCCAATGCCGAAACGCTTGATTCTCGCGAAGCCGAATTCATACGCGAGGTTTTTCAATGTCCGATCGGAAAGCGTTACACCAGCCGTGAAGGCGGCGGAACTATTGCCCAGACATGCCGTTTGGATGCTTACCATATAAATATTGACCAGTGTTATATAGAGGTCGTTGACGAACAAGGCAAACTGCTTCCGGCGGGCGAAACGGGAAGAATTATCATATCCGAACTGAATAATTTTGTAATGCCTTTTATCCGTTACGAAATAGGCGACCTCGGCAAATTTATTAAAACCTTCTGCCGCTGCGGCTCTCCTTTGCCGGCGATATCTTTTGAGGGAAGAAACGCGGCTGTTTTCAGATTATCCGACGGTCGGCTGCTCCATGTTTTTCAGTTGGTCAGTTTGCTTCACAGGAGGCGCAGCTGGATTAAACAATTCCAGATCGTTCGCAAGCAATCCGACACCTTTGAAATACGCATACTGCCGGAGTATCATCCTTTAGCCAGCGACCTGGAGATATTGGAAGATCAACTGGAGGACTTGTTTGGTTCGGGAATAAAATTTGAAATGAAAATTGTTTCGGGATTCAGGGTCAAAAAAGGCGAACGCATGCGTTCATTTTTATCAACCGTGAAAGAAGACGCGGATTTGCTTCGCTTTGACAAATTTAAATGATTACCTTTTGCGCAGATAATAGACCGGATATGCGAAGCGGTCTTCGTGGTCGTCGGCGTACTTTTTATCCCCAATCTCAAAATAGATTTTAAATAACGATTCCAGTTCTTCCGCCGACTGCGTTATCCACGGCAGGTTTAACCGCCGCCTTTTTTTCAGGTCGCCTTTGGTTCGCCTTATAATCAGTTCCTCTTCCTGATTGCGGGGATGATAATCCGAAAGGGCGTGGAGAAGTTTGGACAGATCGTTCAGCTGCGTAGCCGGATCTCTCAATCGGTCGCGCAACCTGTAGGTCAAAAGGCGGTCATAGGCGCTGTTAGTTTTCAACCGCAGAGTTTCCCGGATTATTTCTCTCGGCTCCGCTTTAAGCATTTCCGGATCTATGACATGAACCCGTGTTATAAATCTTCCGTTCCGGCGCAATAAATTCGAGATTGTCTTCAGAAAATCCGGCTGATCCGCCGGCAGCAGCTGACTCAACAGCATGTCGCCCAGAATGATATCAAAATGATCCTCTTGGAGAGGCAGAGAAAGCCAATCGGCTTTAACCCACACTTCGTTTTCCGGATCGGCTTTTTTGCATAAAGCCATATTATTTTTGATCATGGCAAGAGAGAAATCCGCCACCACGTAATTTTTAAGACCCCTCTCCGTCAGCAGGTCTCTTAGGATCGGGGTTGCTCCAAGCAATAAGGCATTTTTAACTTCACCGCACTTTAGAAAATCTCGATAAATTTCCACCGTCGCCGCCGATGGTCTTGACGGTATGGAGGGAGCGGCGCGTTTTTCCGGCGACGATTTATGATCCCAATAATATTTCATTCTTTCGGGATGCGGCAAAAGCCGACCCAGCTCGGCTTCTATGACGCTCTGTATCCGTTTTAGAAATTTTATTGCTAAAATTTTTACCATGACTGGAATGGATGGGGCAGGGGGTTTTGCTTCAGCGGTATTTTGTAGCCCAGTTTATCCGGCACGGTTCGCAATCGCTCTCCGGAAACATAGGGAAGTATTTCGTCGCCGTGCATCGGCTGAAGTTCGGGTATGACGGTCGCAATCACCACCCCATCCCGCTTATCAAACTGCGGCGGAGAGATATTTACGTAAATTAACTCAAGTTTTGCGCGCTCAAGAGCAGTAGCTATAAATTCGTATTTTTTCTTGAAATCCGTATCGGTCGGCAAGTAATCTTTGAAAGATTGAAATGGCCTCTGTTCACCGCGCAATAAAAACGCGATCTTTTTTTCCATACCCGGCCGCGACCAAAAAATAAGACGGCCCTTGCGTCCGATTTTTGGAAGAATAAGTTTTAAGTCGTTTAAATCGCCGACTCGTCTATGTTTAGAAAGCGTATCAAATTTGTTTCTGATGCTGCTTTGACGGAATGCCAGAGCCCGAATGAGCGCCTTCAGGAGGGCCGCCTTGAGATCAAAATCCGCTCCGCTTGATATGGTTACCGCCGGACCTTGGCCGCGGCGGTCAGTAATGATAGCCGAGACAACATAAACCGGCAAGTCAGTTGGCAGTACGGCCAGTTCAATAGCCAAGCCGCATTTTTCGATCTCCCCAAGAACAATTTTTAAATCCGGATCGGCGATGCTATCTTTTTGAATAAGCGGCGGCGAAAGCGCATTCAGCCAGGTAATCATGCAAGCGTCGCGTTCAATGAGATCAAGGGCCGCTTTCACCAGCGCCTCTTCCAGAATCGGCGCAGCGCTAACTCCCGAGGTCCCCGCGAAACGCAGCAGCGGTTCTTGATTCATTCGTCGTGAGTAATTTTTGCTGATAAGCTGGAGAGGCACCCAAAATTCTTTCTTGCGTCTTAGCGAATATCCTTTGACACAGCGGAAAATTGTATCGGCGTCAAATTTCAAAGGAAAATACACGGCATGATTTTTCTTTCTTATGTTTTCGGAAATGCCTGCCAAATTGAAAATATTTAACGCTTCGGATCCGCATGTTTTAAAAGATGCATCAATGAAATCACGAGGCGAAAATTTTAAAATTGAAAATAATTTTAATGCATTATAGATCGTTGCTTCCAAAGCCATTCGATCGCTGAAGAGATGATAGCCATGAGCTTCGCCCAGAATATCCGCTCCGGAAACGAGATTGATTTTATAGCGGAAAGGCACCTCCACTTCATTTTTAACTTCCCCCGCGATTTTTGTAATAGATTCAATGACGTT
>CAZVKF010000004.1:10154-19766 GCA_964627585.1 uncultured Candidatus Saccharibacteria bacterium
AATGTCTCCGGATTAAAATTTACCAATTTTTCCGGAAATGCCAATAATATTTTGATTCCAAAAAAACTGCCCAAAAATGACAATAATTTTTCTCCGAACGGAATAAAAAGCCGCGCTGTTTTCGGGATAAACGGCGCAAAAAATCGGAGCTTATCGGCGTCAGCGAATTTTTCCTTCCATTCCATTGCCTGTATTATAATCACAGTTTGCGAATTTGCAACAAAAAACACGCCGCCTGAGCCGCGTGTTGGAGATGGCCGTTTCTATAAATACGTTACGGCGGCCAAAACTTTGAATCGCCTCAAAATTTTTTCTATAATATGTTCAATTTCTTCCTGGTCATGATTCTTGAGCAAGATCACAATCTCGTTGCCGTCGGTTATGGTGAGTTTATCCAGTCCCCCTGCCGCAAGATACTCTTTGACTTCCGGCAGAACTTCCGGCTTTACCCGCATTGACATTACTGCGCCAATCATTCGCGCCCTCTTTTCGGATTTCAAAACGCCGAGAAAAGTATAGCATTGCCTTTTTTTGTATGTCAAGGCAGTATTAACATAACTGATGTACGATGCATTTTATAAAAATTATCTTCAAATGCTTCCCGGCTCTCCGCTTCCGCGAGGATGGCGTTTTTTGACCAGAGAGCCGATTAGGAATCCGCTTATGTCCATTGAAGGCGCGGCATTGGAAAGATCGCAATATTATCCGCCTTCGGAAATAAAAGCAATTCAGCTTGAACTTATTAAAAAACTGATAGCTTCTGCCTGCGGAAACGTGCCTTTCTGGCGGGATTGGTTTTCTGCGGCCGGTCTTGCGCCCGGCGCGATAAAGGACTGGTCTGACTTTGAGAAAATACCGATTATCAGTAAAGTCATTTTAAAAAAAGCTGGCCCATTGCAATATTGGCAGCAGGGCCTGCGCCCAAGCGATTTCTTTATAGATTCAACGTCCGGCTCAACCGGCGAGCCGTTTAGGGTTCTTATTGACCGCCGTTCTATGGTAAGGCGGATAGCCGTTTATAAGCGACTTGTCCGCAGAGCGGGGCTCTTTGGGCAAAGATCGCTATTCAGATTAATGGGTAATAATCGACCGGGTTTAGCATTATATGGCACATATTTGGATTTCAAGTCGGAGGGGGGAATTGAAAAAAATCGCCGGTGGATTTACAGGGCGCTCAACCAGGGCGAGTCCGTTTTAGAAATCGTCGCTTCAAAATTGTTGTTTTTAGCAAAATTGATGAAAAACGACGGAATTCGATTGCCTAATTTAATAGGGGTCTTACCGGTCAGCGAAGGGTTATCGGGGGAAGAGCGCGGTTTTATAGAATCCATCATCGGCTGCCCGACTTTTAATCTCTATGCGGCGCGGGAGATAGGATTTTTAGGCGCGGAATGCCAATTCAAAACCGGCCTGCACATAAATAGCGAGGCATTGTACATGGAAATCGTGGATCAGAATGGAAAACCTCTTGCCTCCGGAGAAAAAGGGCGCGTGGTGGTAACGGTTTTTGACAACTTGGTTATGCCTTTAATTCGATATGATACCGGCGACCTCGGCGTTATTCTCGAAAATAAATGTTTATGCGGGAGAACCCTGCCGATTCTTTCGCTGGAAGGGCGTCCCATTGAATATCTGGACCTGCCGGACGGAAGCAGGACGCATATTTTTCAATTAACCTCGCTGTTCCATCATTACCAACATATAATTAACGCCATAATGGAATATCAGATCGTCCAATTCCCTTCTCACCGGCTGAAAATTTTAATTGTTCCCGCTAAATCGTGGACCAAAGAGATTGAATTGGAAATACGTTCATTTCTCGCCTACAGGTTGTCTTTGATTAAAGATATAACCATAGAGCTGGTTTCGGAAATAAAAACCGATACAACGAAGAAACGGCGCATTTTGATCAAGGAGCGTTAGGATGTCATAGGCAAAGGAACCACCGGCCGATGTTTTCCGTTTTTGCTTGGAGGTATGGCGTTAACAAGCTGGATGCGCAGTTTTACTCCAACGCCCAAAACTTCCCCAATAGATTTCAGAAGTTCCTTTTCGGTTTCATTGGAAAAAGACGATCCGGCTACGATTTTTAATGCTGCGGAGGTTTCCGTTTTCTGAACTATCTGCCATTTTAATACGCGCGGAAAATAACGGTGCAGTTTACTGTGAAAGATGCTGTAATGCACGGTTTTGCCGTTTGAAAAAGCGAGTTTTTCAGCTTGCCGACCGTCAATAATTATCAACCGCGAGGTTCGGCCGCAAGAACATTCATCCGGTAAAAAATATCCCAAGTCGCCGGTTTCATATCTGATAAACGGCATTACCTCGTTCAGAAAATTAGTAACAACAATTTTGCCGTCAACAACTTCTACATAGCAGGCCTCATCGTTGCAGTGGAGGCCGACATGATTTTGACATTCTTCAGCCACAAATCCGATTTCATTAAGTCCGTAACAATTAAAAATTTCGCAGCCGAACTGCTCCTGAGTAAATTTCCGCATTTCATCGTTCAGCGTGTCCGCAAAAGTGAACGCGGCTTCAAATTTTATTTTCACGCCGTCATCGCGGCTAAAACGGGCCAGATCGTAAAGAGAAGACGAGAATGCAAAAATTGTCCTGGCCTTGAATTCTTTAATCATTTTGTAAAATTCCTGTTTCCGCTCTTGCAATTCCAAGCAGGGAATAAAAAGTATATGCGGCGGAGGTTCTTGGCCGAACAGCCCCAAACGAAGGTGTACTATGTGTTCCCGAAGGTCTGTTCCCGCCCGTTTGAGCAGGCGCCGCTTCATAGCCGTACGCCAGAATTTAAAGGCCTGATCAGCCCACATCTTAAGTGGAGCGGCGGTGGAGCCGGAAGTAGTTCTTTCGGTTTTTCTCCAATGATGTCCGGGCAGTTCAAAACCATGAGGGAAGTTTTTTTGGATATCTTCTCTCCTAAGAATAGGCAGGTTTTCAAAATCGACCCACGATTCTATGGGTAATTTAACGCCACGATAAAAGGAGTGATAAAACTTGAAATTTTTCGCCGCATAGTTAGTCAAAGCCCGGAGTTTTAAAAATTGGTAGCGCCTTATGGTTTCTTCCGGAAGATACGGGCTTATTTCTAAGAAGTGATTTATATAGCTGTGAAGTATTTTAGCCGGCATAAAACGCGCCAAAGAATTTCTAAAGACACTGTGTTTATAAAAACGTTCGGCTTGGAAAAAGATATCGCCTAAAATGTGTCGGATTGACTTAACTGGCATTAACGATAATTATATTACTATGCATTTTTTATTCAACGCATTTAAAAGTTCTGCCGTCAAATTTCTTTTGGCGACGCATAACTCAGCGGGAGAACTGCTCGGCAAATTTTTGACGCATGACGAAAAAATGAAACATTATTGGAACGCTTCTGCGCTGAAGTTGGCGCGCAAAAAGAGAGAATATTCCTCGCCGCTTATGCCTTCCCCCGGCGACGCGGCCGAATGCCGCGCCATTCTTGAAAAAAGCGGCGCGGAGAAAGTTTTAGTACTCGGCTCCACGCCGGAGTACCGCGATTTGTTGGCGAAAATGGGCGTAAAAAACTACGTCGTGGCGGATTTCTCAATGTCCATGATTGAAAACAGTTTGGCATTTTGTAAAAAAGCGGACGCGGATAACGAAATTTGGCTGAAAGCGGACTGGATTTCTTTGCCGGCGCGCAATAATTATTTTGACGCCATTATCGGCGATTTGGTAATGGCTCAGCTTTTGCCCGAGGATCAGCCGCGTTTTCTTCAAAGGATGTTTGATTTATTGAAGGCCGGAGGCAGTTTTATTGTCAGGGCGCATATTATGAACGAGAAAAATCTTAGCATTGATGTCAAAGAAATCATAGCATCGATGCTGGACTATTTAGTCGGAAATGAGAATAGCGCCGCGGTCCGAACCCTTCTTTTCTTCCGGCTCCGCGATCGTTTGAGGGACGAAAAGAGGCAGATTACTGATCCGGCTCGTATTTTAAATGCCGTGGACGTTTACCAGCCGCGTAACGAACAAGAAGAACGTTTTCTGGCAAAATTCAGGCGTTTTTTGGAGTACCGCAGCAAGAGAAAAATGGTGTTTACAACCCAAAGCGAAAGCGAAACCGAGAAGATTTTCAGGCGCTTTTTTGAAATTAAGGAAAAAAGATTTGTCCAGGATTATGAGGATGCCGCCTTTTTCCCTATTTATCGCCTGCAAAAGCCGGTTTTCGGTTTTTTAGCCAAAAGATAGAATTTTTGATATTTTTTCACCATCAAGATGTTTTTTATAAAACTGAACCCTCTTTTTATCCAATTGTGAGGATGGTAAAATTTGATTTCGTCAAAGCCCAACTCGGTTAACAGCAATTTTATAGATTTTGGCGAGAAAAAATAAAGCTGTCTGGGAGTAGCGTTCCAGTTGGGATCGTATTTCCTGCGCCAAGAATTAAAATCTATGCCTATGATAATAAGCGAGCCGCCAAAGTGAAGTATATCATACGCCTTTTGCAATGCCGTTTTAGGATTTTGAAAATGTTCCAGCACCGAGGACATGACAACAACTGCATATTGGTTTTTCGGCAAGTCAAGTTCTTCAAAAAATCCCCGTTCGAATTGTCCCGGCAACTTTATTCTTGCGTGATCCACGCATTCCTGTGAGAGATCGCATCCCGCCACGCTGAAACCGAGATCGTAAAAAATCTCTAAAAATTCTCCGGCGCCGAACCCGATTTCAAAAACAAGATTATTTTGAGGGTTGAGAAATAAGTTTTCTGGTCTAATGAGAGAGAGCAGTCGTTTTTTTGTGGAAACGGTACCTTCCGCAGAAGGCCTAAATCTGATTCCCGTAATGCTGCCCTGCCCGCTTTTCAAGTAGTCCAGATAAGCCGGACCATACCTATTTTGGATAGCTTGGCGGGACAATTTGTGGGGTATGCGGGCAAATTGGCAGTAATCACAATAAAAGAGTTTGTAGCCGGCGGCGCTTTGGCGATAAAGAAACTGCATTTGCCGGCCGCAAATTAAGCATTCAGGGTTTAGAATTTCGGTTTTCATCAAATTTTATTTCAGCCTTGAGATCTTCGACGAATTCTTCCAGCGCCTCTTTTTTTAAATGCGGCATAAACACCAGCGGGTAGGCGTATATATGCCTATACCGCTCTATCGGAATAATTGTCCGCACCAGATAGTATTTTCTCTCTAACTCTCGGGGGATTATTCCTTTTGGAAATGCTTCAAAAATAAATGCCGCGACCGTCATATCTGGATGAGAAAAAATCACGGGATGCAAAACACTCCCCGATTTTTCCAAAAGAGAAAACAGGTAATTCTTCATGTCCAGGCAGTATTCGGCGTTCTTTTTAAACCCTTCTCTGCCCAGCAGGTTTATAATCCCCCAACAGCCGGCGGCAACTGCACCCGGCCGGGAGCCGCTTATGGTGTTGCTGACTTTCCTGGTCGCAAGATACGGCGCCGGGAACTCAATCCATTTCGGCAGGCCGCGGCGGCACAGAAATACACTGGCCGTCATCGGCATCAGTCCGGTTTTGTGCATGTCCACAGATATTGATTGCAGGGAGGCGCAGCGGAAATCAAGCGGTTTTTTTGACACGAAGGGATAGACAAATCCTCCGATTGCGGCGTCAAGATGCACATAGGTCTTGATTTTTAATTTTTCTTCGGCTTCTCTTACGACCTTATCTATTTCGTCAAGTGGATCTATTGTTCCGGTGAGATTGTAGCCGAGCGTCAGCAGAATAATGAAATTTTTATAGCCCTGCGACGTCAGATTCTCCAGTGTTTCTTCCAGTTTATCGGCGGACATGCCGTAGTTTTCGTCCAGGCCGACATCAATGATTTTAGAAATATTCAAAAGGTCGGCCGCTTTATCAATCGAGTGGTGGCAGAGAGGCGTTTTTAAGAGGCAAATTTCCCTGTTTTTCGCGTCAATCGCCCGCAACATGTTCCGGCCGATCCATAGGCCGGCGATGTTCCCTTCTGTTCCGCCTTGGGCAATGTAGCCGTCAACGTCGCTTAATCCGAACAAGTCGCCGACCATAAAGACGACCTCCCTTTCAAATTTTCTCGTTAGTTTAGGCGATAACTCGGGGGCGGTATGCATGCCGATGTTGTTCCAATTAATCTTCATAAAAGAAGAAACCGTTTCAAGCGCCAGAGGGTGCGGTTTGGTGGAATAATGGCGCAAGGCGCGCGGGCTGTATCTGACTTTAAGCTCTTCTTCAAGCAGTTGCCCCAATTCCTTTTTTATTTTTTCTTCATCCGTCCCTTTTGAGGGGAAATAAACGGCCATATTGATTTGCGTTTATATTAAGCGATTTATTTGGTAATATCAATGAAATGCGCAAATGCGTTATAAATTCCATTATTCTTTTGGCGCTGATTGTTTTCGTCCACCTTCTTCAGGCCCCCAGTTTTAAAAGTTTTAGAGAGGCGGTGGAAATACAGGGCATAGATGCGGCGTGGGATTTTTTACGGGCGACCGGCTATAGTAAGCGGACCGGGGCAAAGTTGGTTTTCGGCGGGGAGAAAATGTATGAACGGTACGGTTTAGAAGAAGGAATCCTTCGCTGTCCGCCCGAGTTTTTTGAGGGATGCTCCGCCGGCGTCATGAAAGCCGCCGTGGCAGAGGGCGGAGTTGCGGAGGCGCAGAATTTGTTTGAGTATTGTAGGGATATTCGTCGAAGGCGCGGTCTTGCCGCGGGGTGCGTTCATGGTCTTGGCCACGGCCTTATTTGGGCAAATAATCTCAGCGTTCCGGAAGCGCTTAGTGATTGCGATGCAATTTCAAAAATCAGGCAGGAGCAGTGCCATCTCGGCGTCTTTCAGGAATATTTTCGTTTCGGGCCGCTGGAAAGATCGGAAGATAACAGCAAGCATCTATGCGATGAAGTTTCGGATCGGCACAAAAAAATTTGTATTTTCACGCAGGCGACAGTGGGGTTTGGGCGATCCAAGCTGACCGTCGAGCAAGAGTTGTCCATCTGCGGAGCGGAGCAAAATCTTCAACTGCGCGAAATTTGCTTTTTGGGGAGCGCTTCTTCCATCGGAAGATCTTTTCGCGGTTCTCCAAACTTTGTTCTTGAAAAATGCAACGTTTTTCCAGCGGACGTGCGCGACTACTGCGTCTTGGGAGCGGTGAAGCAGATAAAACATCAGCGGTTTACGAATTGGCAGAAGGGTGTTGAGGCCCTTTGCGAGAGCGTGGCGCCGCAATTCAGGCAGCGGTGTTTAAAATTTGGCCGCAGCGGCTACTTGGACTTTTAATTATTGCAATGTCAAAATATATTTTCGTTGCGGCCGCGTTAATTTTAATCGCGCTTTTGGCTTCTACCGCAATCAACGCCGATAGGATGCTTGGGCGCGCCGTATCGGAGGCGAAAACCAATCCATTTTTCGGCTTGGAAGGCGTCCGCATTGACGCGTTTTCGAAAAGAGTCGAAGAGCTGGCCACCAGTATAAATTTAGTGGCCGACTTGTATTCCGACCCCCAAGAGAAGGTATTGATAAAGGAGGCGCTCCATCCCCTTGCCTTCCTGCGCACGCTTTCGGAAACCGAACGCAGCAGGCGCGCCTTTATTCGCGAACCGTCCCCCGAAAATCTAAGAATTTATCGCAAGAATCTTATAAAGACGGCGTTGGCTTATGAGCGGGACCTAACGCGATATCGCAGCGCCTTAGCTGACTTGAAGCAGAAGAAGAATGGCGGTGACGTGTATAATTTTCTTAATGTTACCACTTCTTTTGATACGCTCATAAAGTCCGCAGACGATCTTCTTCAGCGGGCGAAAGATACAGAGCGCGATATTGTCGTTGGGCATATTTCCGCATCGGCGCAGAGATTTCGTTGGCGCAACGGGACAAATCCGGCCCTCCCGGAAGCGGATCGCGAGGCCATGCGTTTTATGAAAGATTTTATGAAAGAGCGCAACTGGTCGATTCTTTCGCCTGCCATAGAGACACCTACGCAATGTTTCGGACAGCCCGATCGGCCCGATCTTTTTTTCATCGCAAAACCCGAAGGCGATTCACCGCGCCTTTTTTCCTACGAGCCGGTTTATTACAAATTGCCCCAATCTTCCGTCAATTCCCCGAATTACATTTATTATAAACCTTGGTATGACGCCGGTTTTGAATATTTCTGGCAGACGGGCACGAATTACTATATGTGTCCAGACCTCGTTTATCATGCCGAAAGTTTAACTGTTTACGGTATTTTGGAATTGTTGAAAAACTGGCAGACCTCGGCCGATATTGCGGGCAGATTTCCCGAGCTTGAGAGCGCCATTAATGGATTTTTGAATGCGGATCCGCTTTGGCGCTCCACACAACTCCGCCTTTTTGACGAAGTTAGAAACGCACTTTTCAGCTATCCAGCGTCGCCCAATCGCGAAATTCTGGAGAAGATTGCCTTGCTGGAATTTCAAAAAACGGGCGGTTTTGAAGAGCTGGTTGAACGCGGAGTATCCATGAACCGAGCCATGGCGCGTTTTACACCGCTTTTAAGCCGCCTGGTTCCCATGAACATTCTTTTTATGAGCCGTTCGTATGCCTCCCTATATTTTTTGCCGTTCAATAAATCAATCTGGCCTTCCGGCGAGCCGCCTGAATTTATCGACGGAACTGAAAAATCGCCATATTTCTTCTACTACGATGAGTTAAAAAATGTGTATTCAAAGGATCAACTCTTTCAAATTATGGAAATGAACCGGAACGTCGCCTCAAAACGAAAGTAGTTATAGGTCTTATTCTTTTCTCCACATACTCTTTTAATAAACCGAGTCGCTGCGGCGAAACCAGCTCCCCGGCGACTTCCATGCCGCTGCGTTGTTCAATGGTAAAGCCAAGTTTCGCAAAAAATACCCGAGCTTGTTTAGGATTTTCAAACATGTTTTTACTTATATCGCGACCGATTATTTCAGAACCGCGCTTAATTGCCAGCGGGTTTTTACTAGTCGCCCTTGTTATAATAGGTACAATCCATACTCCGCCGAACTTACTTAAAAGCGCATGAATATTTTTTGCCAGGAGCGCTTGTTCCTTGAAGTTAAGATAACGCAATAATCCCTCGCTTATTACGGCAATCGGTTCGTCTTTAAAATATTTTGTTGCATTCCTTAGATCCGAGAGATTCAATGCGTTACCACTCTCCAAACGTAAGTTTGAACGCAAGCCGTTTTTTGACCGTTTTAGAATATTATCTACAATTTTTCTTTTTCGCCGCATCACTTCCGGCAAATCGACCTCGACAAACCGTATTAAGGGATTCCCGCTCATTGAGAGTCCGCGCGGTGACAGTCCGGCTGCAATTTCGACGATCTGTTTGGAGCCATTTTCAGAGATTAGCCTATCGGTCAATCTGTAACGCGTTTCAAAGGATGGCACAAGCGAAATTCTTGTTCCACCGTATGCAAAACTCGCTATTGTTTTTCTAACTTCCCGAACTTTTAAAAGTTCATCAAAAATTTGTTTTGAAAAAGGGATGTCCGTGAACGTTCTACAATAAGCCACCGTCCAAGCCGTAGGACTTATATAAAAATAAGCCCTTCGTTTTGCGGGGGGGGGGGGGGGGGGGGGGAAATTTTCTTTTTTTTGTTTTTTGTGACTCCAA
>CAZVKF010000004.1:19776-19994 GCA_964627585.1 uncultured Candidatus Saccharibacteria bacterium
TGTCCGTGAAGTTTTTACAATAAGCCACCTTCCATGCCTTAGGATTTATATAAAAATAATTCCTTTGTTTTGCGGGTGGGTGGTGTGACTAAGTTTCATATGTTTGATTTTATGCACCGCGAAACCTTTGTCAAATCAGATGCGCATGATATAATTTTTCAAAATGAAGAACAGAATTGAGTTATCCGTTTTGGCCGCCTTGCTGATTTTGCTGACGG
>CAZVKF010000005.1:0-1869 GCA_964627585.1 uncultured Candidatus Saccharibacteria bacterium
AAGTCCTCGCCCTGCGGGAAAATCAGCGCTTTTGCGCCGCTGTATATTTCGCGGAGCATCCCGTCGTCGGGATCAAAATCCATGAACGATGTCAGCGGAGACACGGAGAGTTCTTGCAGTTTGATTATTTCCGGACCGCTGCCCACAATTTTTAACGGCAATTTGAGTTCATTGAAAACCTTTATGATCAAATCGAACCGCTTATAGTGCAACAATCTTCCGGCGGCGAGAAAATAATCACGCGATTTTACGGTCGGATCCGGATAAAAAACGCCCAGATTTACGGGGGGATAAATAACTTCGGCATTGCGGTCGTAATATTTTTTTATTTTGTCAGCTATAAAATTCGAATTTGCGATCAGAATGTCTGGTTTTTGTCCGGCACGATAATCCCATCGGCGTAGATATCCTAAAATAGGTTTAGAAATCAGAAGTTGGAAATTAGAAATTAAGTTTGTCAGGTATTCCTTTTCCCATGCATAGCGAAGCGGCGTATGGCAGTATGCAACGTGAAGTGCTTGTTTTTTGTGCCGAAATCCTTTGGCGTAGCCGGCGGTGGAGGAGATTATCGCGTCGTACTCGCCGTCTATATTCAGAAAAAAGGTCGCTAACGGCATAAGGGGTATGAAAAGCCGATGGTGTTTGCGTACGAATTCATGATCGAGGAAGCTTGTTCTTTTGATGCGTCCCTCGAAGCGGCCGAAAGTCGCTGCTTTGTCGTACAGCAAAGTATAAATCGGCGCATCCGGAAATATTTCCATCAATACTTCCAGCACGCGTTCCGCCCCGCCGTATTGGTTAAGATAATCGTGCGCCAAAGCAACCCGCATGCACTCAATTATAAGATAAAACCGCGTCCATGAGGAGCGGTTTTTTATTAACATCCGCGGTTATCGCCGGCTTACGGTTCTTTCCACTACGATACCGCCGTTTTTATCCCGGAGTGTCAGCGTAATGCTCACGGGGTTATCATTCTCGTCCCGTTCCAGTTTGAATTCGGGTGCCTGGGCATTGGCGAGATAAAATTCGCCGTCTTTATAAATCGCGATTACATGGTCGGGTGTATCTCCGGTTTTGGGATTCTGGCCGGTGTTGCAGGCCCATGCGAGCATTACCCTTTGGCCAAAATAGTCGTAAATGCTCATACGAAGGCCTGATTTGGTGCGGTAGCTTTCTACGTGGCGCCACCGTATAGGGCCTTCTTCCCCCGGCATATAATTGGCCTGTTCATAATAAAGCTGCCAAGTAACGTTTTTAAGGTCTTCTATGGTTTGCACCCCAAACGGCTTGCATGCCGCGGTGGTTTTTTCGTCAGACGGAGTGTTTTCCTGGGCAAAAATAAGGGGATGGGACGTACAGACAAGCATGAATGCTAGGGCCGTGGTTATAAACAGCTTTTTCATTTTATTCCCCGTTCACATTTTCTAAGAACACAGGTATCATAAAATTATCGTTTGCCATATGTCAAGAATTTCATTTTCAAAACGCTTTCTGGATATAGCCGGAGCAACGGTCGGGCTCATCGTTATAGCGCCGTTCACGCCTTTCATCGCGCTTGCCATAAAATCCGAAAGTTTCGGCCCCGTTCTCGTTAAATTGCCGAGGGTCAGCGCCGGGCGGCTGATTTACGTTTACAAATTCCGTTCCATGGTTAACAATGCGCATTCCATGAAGCTCAAGTTTATGTTCGCGAATGAGCGGATAGACGGGCCCTTTTTTAAGATTAAGAGCGACCCGCGCATAACCAGGGTCGGGAGGATTTTACGCAAATTCCGCGTTGACGAGTTCCCGCAGCTGATAAATGTTTTGAAGGGCGAGATGGCGCTGGTGGGGCCGCGGCCGCACGAACCGCAAGAGGTGGTTCATTAC
>CAZVKF010000005.1:1879-3026 GCA_964627585.1 uncultured Candidatus Saccharibacteria bacterium
ATTTGTTGCTGGCAAAGTCGGGCGTTACGGGACTTTCGCAGGTAAGCGGCGCATCAAGTTTGTCGTTCTTGAAAGAGTTGGAACTCGACAGTTATTACGTCAAAAACCAATCTTTATGGTTAGATTTGAAAATCATCGCTAAAACGGTATCCATAATGTTTACGGACCCAACCGCCGTCTAAACATGCGCATACTAATTGACCTTCGTTTACTTACCAAAGGCGGTACTACCGGCATTGAGGAATATACGATGCAGTTGATAACTCATCTTTTGGATATTGACAGGAAGAACGAGTATTTATTTTTTTATAACGGCATTCGAAAGGCGCCGCTGCCCCAAAAGTGGCTTAGCCGTCCGAATGTCGGTTTGGCCAATTGGTACATCCCCAACAAATTATTCGATGCAGCCAGCTTCTTATTCGATCAGCCGAAAATCGATTCATTTTTAAAGGCGGGCGTTATTTTCAGTCCGCATTTTAATATAATTTCGCATACTCCTAAAATGCCGCACGCGATGACTTTTCACGACCTTTCTTTTGTCCATCATCCCGAATTTTTCCCGAAGCGGAAACAGTTTTGGCACTGGCTGCAGCGGTATCGGCAGCACGCAAAATCCGCGGACCGTATTATTGCAGTTTCGGAATTCACGAAATGGGATTTGGCGGAAGAGTTCGGCATTGCGCCGGGGAAAATAACGACTATTTATTCGGGCATTAGTTCCGATCTTCGGCCTATGCCGCGCACCGCTCCTGAGCTGGAATTGTTTGCCGAGCGTATGCATTTGCGGAGGCCGTTCCTTCTGTATCTCGGAACGGTGGAGCCGAGAAAAAACGTCAGTGCGGCAATTCGCGCGTTCAACATTTTAAAATCCTTCGACTCGTTTCGCGATTGGCAGCTGGTCATTGCCGGCAACCTCGGCTGGCTTTACCAGGGCGTTCTTCGGGAAGCGGGAAATTCGCCGTATAAGAGAGATATCCGTTTTTTGGGCAAGGTTTCCGTTGCCGATAAGGCGCTTCTTTATAATCTGGCTGAAATTTTCATTTATCCCTCGTTTTTCGTTGGTTTCGGATTCCCGCCGCTTGATGCGCAGGCATGCGGCATTCCGGTTATCGCAGCCGGTCGGACGTTGCTCACCGAGCTTTTGCGC
>CAZVKF010000005.1:3036-7818 GCA_964627585.1 uncultured Candidatus Saccharibacteria bacterium
TTTTCACTGATCCTCGGTTTTTGGTGGGCGTGGTTTTGGGCCATTTCGCCGAGCTGGTGTTTCCCTGGAAGATTGTCGATATCGTATTTGCGATCCGCGATTTTTCGCTTAATCGCGGCAAGCGGGAACGGTTCATCAGCGCCGGTCTCGAGAACGCAAAAAAGTTCAGCTGGGAAAAAACCGCATCAGAAACGTTGAAGTGTTTGGAAAAAGCGCGGTAGAATAGAGTAATGCCACGCGTTCCGAAAATAAACGTTTCGGGAATTCTGCAGGATATCAAGCACCCCTCGGTGACTCCGCGGATTGAGCGCGTTTACAACGTTTCAAGGCGCAAAGCCCCGGCATTACTGGATCTTTCCGACTTGCTGCGGGAGGAATTAAGACCGCGGAGAGCCAGAAGAAAATTTTGGGTTACGATCGCGCCGGCGGCGGCGCTAGTTAGTTTCACAGTCGCAGCTTTTTTCACGGTCAAACTATTGCATTTAAAAGATAATTTTTTGGCATCTGCGGATACGATAAAGGGATATATGACGCAGGCAAAAATCTCGTTGCTTAATTTCAACCCCCGCGGCGCCAAGGAATCCTTCGTACGCGCGGGAGAAGAATTGGATAAGGTTAAGAATGACGCAAGCCGATATAAACTAACCGAACTTTCCAGCGTGTTGGGAACTTTGGTGCCGGCTCTCAAGCAGATTCCCGAGATTTTTTCCGATATAAGTTCGTTTAACGATTCGGCGTTGAAGATTTCAGACGTTTCGGACCGTCTTATGCGCGAGGGTGCGCGTTACGCATTCAGCGGACGGGGCGATAAATTGATTGCCGACTTGCAGGATTTGCAGGTTGATGTGCGTTCCGCCAAGGACGCAATGTCGCGGATAAGAAATAAAGCAAGTTTGTTTGCGAACTTTTCAGACTCACAGGGCTTGCAGGAATTAATAGGCGAAGATTATATAGGCCTGAACCTGGAATTTTCAAGGATTGACGAATTTATTTCCGGATTGCTGGGCGTTACCAGTAGTCCGACCGACCGCCATATCGCCATATTTTTTCAAAATCCTTCCGAGATGAGGCCGTCCGGCGGTTTCATCGGAAGTTATGCCGACATGGTCATAAGGCGCGGAAACATTGTTTCGATGGACGTCCGCGATATTTACGATCCGGACGGGCAATTGGATTTGAAGGTAGTGCCTCCGTTTCAGCTTCAGACGCTTACAAAGCGATGGGGAGCAAGAGACGCCAATTGGTTTTTTGATTTTCCGACGTCGGCCGAAAAGGTGCTTTCGTTCGTGGAGCAGTCAAAAATATATCAGGAAAAACTGGTTACGTTTGAAGGCGTGATCGCTCTGAATGCGGATGTAATCGGCGACATCCTCTCGATTGTCGGACCGATTGAACTGCCGGAATATAAACTTACCATTGATGACAGCAACTTTCTTAAGGAAATACAGAAAGAGGTAGAAGCGGGCAGAGACAAGAAAGTCAGCCAGCCGAAAAGGATTTTGAAAACTTTGACGCCGCTCCTTCTTAAGTCGGTTATGAATCTTGACGAGAACCAGCAACGTCTCCTCTTAGCGAAGCTGCAGGAGCGCAGTGTCCATAAGGATATACAGGTGTATTGGCGCGATTCCCGCATCGAGAATTTCATTGTTAACTCCGGAATGGGCGGCGAAGTGTTCCGGATTCCGCAGGGTTTTTTCGGCGATTATCTCGCGGTAGTCAACAGCAATGTGGCGGGGGGCAAGACCGACATCTTCATGAAACAGAAAATTGCGCTCACCTCTTCCCTGGACGCAGACGGGGAGACGCATAATCACCTTGCCGTTACGCGAACGCATAGCGGACAGAATCAGCTCTATAGTTGGTATCGGGCAACGAATCAGGATTACATGCGCATTTTCACCGCCCCTAATTCAAGGCCGACCTTCGTTAAGGGAAACAGCAAGAAGACGATTTATCCGCTTGTAGATTATAAGAATGCCGGCTATAGCGTTGATCGCGAGCTGGCGCTTGTGGAAAGTACGATGAAGTCTTTTGAGAATACGGGGGTTGATATGACAGAGGAGGCCGGCAAAACGGTTTTCGGCACATGGTTTAATGTGGCTGCGGGAGCGTCGTCAACGCTGGAGTTTGATTACGAACGCGACGGCATTGCGGCTTCGGACGGAAAGAGTTATCAGTTCGTATTTGAAAAACAGTCGGGAGTCAAAACTTCTTTTGATTTGACGGTTAACGCGCCGCTCGGATACAAATGGCAGGAAGCTAACGGCGAAGTTTTTTCGTACCACGCCGAAGATCCCGAAGCGAGAATAATGATTAATTTAACGCCGGTAAAATTATAGGAATGGAACGAATCAGGAATTTTTGCATAATTGCGCATATTGATCACGGCAAGTCAACGCTTGCCGATCGTTTTCTTGAAGCTACAAAAACAGTCGAACTGCGTAAAATGCGCGCACAGTATCTCGATCAGCTCGAACTTGAGAGGGAGCGGGGGATTACGATAAAAATGGCGCCGGTTCGAATGGCCTATACCCTAAACGCTATACCCTATACCCTTAACCTGATTGACACGCCGGGGCACTCGGATTTTTCATACGAGGTTTCCAGAGGATTGGCGGCGGTTGAAGGCGTCGTTCTTCTCGTGGACGCTACGCAGGGGCTCCAGGCCCAAACGCTCAGTAATTTTCACGCCGCACGCAAGACCGGCTTGAAAATTATCGGGGCCGTAAATAAAGTGGATTTGCGCCCCCCGCATCTTGAAGACGTAGTGGAGGATCTCGCGGCGCTTATTGGGACGGAACCCTCGCAAATATTCCGCGTTTCCGCCAAAATCGGAGAAGGCGTGGAACGTCTGTTGCGGGCGATCATAGAAAAAGTGCCGCCGCCGCTTTCCGAACCGACCGACTTATTCCGATCGCTGGTATTCGATTCTCTTTATGATGACCACAAGGGGGTAATTGCGTTCGTGCGCTGTTTTTCCGGCAAGGTGGCGACTGGCGACGAGGTTACGCTTATGGCGACTAATTCACGCGCCAATTTGAAAGAAGTGGGGTATTTTACGCCGGAATTCAAAAAAGCGGATTATTTGTCCGAAGGCGACATCGGCTACCTTGCAACCGGCATCAAAGACCCCGACGCGCTGAGAATCGGCGATACAATTATCAAAGGCCAAAAGCCGGCGCGGTCACTGCCGGGCTATCAAGAGCCGAAGCCGGTGCTTTTCGTTTCTTTTTATCCCGAAGAAAACGATGAATACGAAAATTTGAAACAGGCCCTCAAGCGTCTGCGTCTTAGCGATCCGGCGCTCACTTTTGAGGCGGATCATAACGAGCTGCTGGGCCGCGGATTTAAATGCGGCTTTCTGGGGCGGCTGCACTTTGAAATCACGGCTGAGCGGCTGGAACGGGAATTTCATTTGCGGACCGTCTCCAGTTTTCCGTCAGTGCCGTACGACGTCAGAATTAAGAACCAGTGGCGCACCATAACCAGCCCGAAAGATTTTCCGGATCACCCCGAGGAAGTCAGGGAACCGATGGCGAGGGTGGAAATTTTGACGCCGCCGAAATATCTCGGTGCCGTGCTGGGGCTCAAGGAAAAATTCCGCTTTCAAGACATCAAGACGCAGACACTCGGTAAGTACGTCGTCATAAATGTCATGATGCCGTTAGCCGATCTGATGCTGGACTTCGACGATAATTTAAAGGCGCTTTCCGAGGGCTATGCTTCGTTCAGTTATGAATTAAAAGGAGTGCAGACATCCGATGTTTCCAGGCTCGAAATACGGGTCGCGGATCAGGCCGTCCCCGGACTTTCACGCATTGTTTCCAAAAAAGACATTATTCGCGAGGGGCGCATGATGGCTGAAAAATTGAAGGAAATTTTGCCCCGCCAGCAGATTCCGCAAGCGATACAAGCCGTTGCCGACGGGCGAGTTATCGCCAGGGAAGATATTCCGGCGCTTCGCAAGGATGTCACCGGATATCTTTACGGCGGCGACCGTACCAGAAAAATGAAATTATGGAAGAAACAGCAGCGAGGCAAGAAAAAAATGGCGGCGATGACCAAGATAACGATATCCCCGAAGGCATATATGGATTTGTTGCGTAAAAAATAAAGCTGGCCCTGCGCCAATAGCGCAGGGTATCTAGGCAGCTTTGTTCCACAAAGTGTCGGCTCCGCCGACATATATTGATATTTACTCATACTCCGCGGTAAACCGCGGAGTATTCGTTTGGAATAAAGCTGACCCTTGGAATAGAAAAAGCACCCCCTATGAGTGCTTTTGTATAAAAATTAAATTCAGAAATCCATTCCACGGCTTACCGCGGCTTCGGCAACCTCTTTGACTGCCAGAACCGTTGCCGCCTTCCTCCACACAATGTTTCTCTTTTCGCGCCGTGCGTTTTCGCGCAGGGCCGAAACCTTGGTAAGGGCTCTCAGCATGATTTTCTCAAGCTTCTGGTTCACTTCTTCCTTGTCCCAAAAGAAGCTTTGGAAATCCTGCACCATCTCAAGGTACGAAACCGTCACTCCGCCCGCGTTCGCAAGAATGTCGGGCAGGATGATTGTGCCTTTGTCTTCCAGTATCAGGTCTGCTTCCGGAGTGGTCGGGCCGTTTGCGGCTTCCGCGACGATGCGTGTTTGGACGCGCGGCGCATTCTCCGCGGTGAGCACGGCGGTATGCGGGCCGGCTGGAACCAGAATGTCGCATGGGAGGACAAGTAACTCGTCATTGGTTACTTTCTCTGCGTCGTTGTACAGCATCACGCTGCCGTTCTTTTC
>CAZVKF010000005.1:7828-19666 GCA_964627585.1 uncultured Candidatus Saccharibacteria bacterium
AGCGGCATAAACCGCATCGGGATTCAATCCATGCGCGTTATAAATTCCGCCTTTGCTGTCCGAAACCGCGATGATTCTCGCGCCGGCTTCGTGGAAAAGCTTGGCGGCGTTATAACCGGCATTGCCGAATCCGTTGACGACAACCCTGCTGTTGCCGAGATCCAGTCCGATTTTGCGCGCCGTATCTCTTGTTACGTAAAACAGACCCTGCGCCGTGGCTTCTTCGCGCCCTTCAGAACCGCCGATATTCAGGGGTTTTCCGGTTACCACAGCCGGAACGGCTTTGCCGCGAAGTAAGCTGTATTGATCCATGAACCAGCCCATAACTTCCGCGTCGGTGTTCATATCCGGCGCCGGAACGTCAGTTTCAGGACCGACATTCGGGGCGAGCAGCGTCACGTACTTTCTGACGATTTTCTTAAAGGTTTTACGCGAAATGGCTTTGGGATCGCATCTCAGCGCGCCTTTGCCTCCTCCAAGAGGTAGGCCTACAACTGCCGTTTTCCACGTCATCCACATCGAAAGAGCGATTACTTCCTCCAAATCTATATGGGGGTCTGCGGCAAATCCGCCCTTGTACTGGCCGCGAAGATTGGAATGCTGGACGCGGTAACCGTCAATGGACAGGGGCGTGCCGCGTTCGTCTTCGACGATGATATTGACAACGATGATTCTGTCGGGTTTGCGGAGCTTCAGGCGTATGTTGAGAGGAAGACCTAGAAAATCGGCTGCTTCGTCAAAATTCTGAAGGGCCACTTCAAGAGGGGTCATAACCTGCCTGTTCACTTTATCAAAAATTCAAAGTACGGAATTTAATTTAGCTTGTGTTGGATATAATGTCAAGATACAATTAAAATAGGGTCTGATATGCGACTGTTTTTCGCGATTTTTTTTCTTGTAGGAGTCAGCGCATTCCTTGCTATACAGAGCATTCAACTTTTTAATCAAGAAATTGAATTACGCAAAGAACTTTCCGATCTTTCAACGCAAACGGATAAATTCAGAAAGGAAAACGAGGAGTTAAAAATTAAAATCGACTACCTTTCTTATCCGGAGAATTTGGAGAAGGAATTGCGCAAACTGGACAATCTTAAACGCGACGGCGAGCATTTAATTATAATCGTGCCCGATCAGAAGCCATGAAACATCGCACCGTCGTGATTTTATTTACGGCATTGATCGGCACGGGCCTTTTTCTGTATTACATAATCGTTCAGGAACGGTACCCCGCCGCTTTCGTCGGCATATATCCGATTTCTTCCGGAACGCTGGACGAAGTTTATTCGGCTGCCGTACGATATTACCAGAATGCCGCGAAGACCTACGGCGGTAATGTAAATGAACTTTCAACGGCGGCGGTCCGGCAGGAAATCCGCCGCGCCGCGATGGAGGAATTGATCGAAGAGCGGATAATCCACTCGGAGTTGCAGAGGCGTCTGGGTAAAGACCTGGATTTGGTCGTTCAAAATAAACTCAATGACATTGTCAAAGACCCCTCTTTTCAAAAAGCGGCGGCGGCCGTTTACGGGCTCGCCTTTGACGATTTCTCAAGATTATTTTTAGTTCCTCAGGCGGAGAGGGAAATTCTGGACGGCCGCCTATTTTTGGAAAAAAAGGAACTGAGCGGATGGCTTGAGGCCGCAAAGAAAAAATCGCGCGTAACGATTCTGACCCCAGGATTTTCATGGAATGGAGAAACCGTAGAGCTGCGGGATTAGTTTAGTGGTAGAACGGCTGCTTCCCAAGCAGCAAGTACCAGTTCGATTCTGGTATCCCGCACACCAAACAAAAATAAGGCAGATGCCCTATTTTTTATTCCAGTTTATTCCAAAGAAGTATAATTCGGAAATACCACAATGTGGAAATTGTTGTTTTTCATTTCTTCGGTAGCGTCAATAAATCCTGTCCTCTCTGATTCAACTAATCTTTTACGCATCCACACCACTTCATCTCTCGACATGTCTTTTTTGGAAATATCCAGCGCGGCTCCCGTAAGATGCAGCGAGCAGCGATCCTTTATATGACAATCCGCGACACTGAGTTTGCGCCTAACTATTTGTTTTTGCTGGTACAGATTTGTGCGCACGAGCTCCGTGATTTTAAGACGCTTTCCGAAGGCCTTATTATACTCAGCAGCCAAATCTTCCAGGAATTTTTTTGCCTGCGGAAGCAAATAAGACAGGCCTTCCGGAGCGACAATGTAGAAATGTTCCGTCTTCAGCGGCACGGACACAAGTTTTCCGATATCAATGAATTGTCTGAGCATATCCGGCCCGTACATGCGCTCAAGTTGATATTGGTCGGCAAGCTCATTTTGCGCCCGGAGCACCTCAAAAGATCCTATAAGCTCGGCGGGGAGTTGCTGTATGCGTTTTGCCGGTTTCGGTTTGGCATAAAGCAGATTTGCGTCTAAAAAAACAAAGATTGCGATGATGCCCATAACTAGTTTTGCGGATTTATACATCACATGTACCTTCTCTGCCATTCTTGGATTACAACGAACTAGTTTTTAATTATCATATAGTCATTAATTAATCAAATATTTGTACTGGAACGGCACATCGGTGCCACTTTTAAGTTTGAGAAGGGCAATCCTGATTCCGTTAAGAAAACCGTCTCGCAGGCCGAGCGGGCATGGTGTCCGGCCGCACTATTTTTCTCGGAATCGGCCTCGATTTGCTCCAGCGGCAAATCGGGCCTGCACTCTCGGCGAAAAATCCGCCTTAGGCGGAACCGAGCTTTTTCGCCTCCGAGAGCTTCCTTGAAAAACAGTGCGGCCGGACGAGCGAGGCCGAGAGCGAGCGCAATCCGCCGGCTGGGGCGGATTGACAGCGTGTTTTCGTATGGAATCAGGATTGCTCCTGGTGCCACCGATGTATCTCATCCTTTGCGATATTTCATTGGTTTTCTGATTAATTCCTTGCTATAGTTATATAATGAAGCAGTTTATTAACAGATTGCGGAGTTACGATGAGTTTTTACTGCGCGTAGGTTTGGGCCTGACCCTGTTATATGCCGGTTTTAATATCATCGGGCACTCGGTTAATTGGATCGGGTACGTCCCGGAGTGGATCGGTTATTTTGTGGATCGCAACGCTTTTTTGACCATACACGGCATCGGCGAGATTGTTCTCGGTCTCGGTTTGGTCTCGGGTTATTGGCTGCCGATTTTTTCGGGGCTTACGGCTTTGGATTTTCTGTCAATATTGATGTTTTTCGGCATCGATGATATAACTTTTCGGGATTTCGGTCTTTTTGCCGCGGCGCTTGCCTTGTTTCTTCGTTCGCTGCCGGAGTAGCTCAATGGCAGAGCAATGCTTTCGTAAAGCAGAGGTTGGGGGTTCGACTCCTCTCTCCGGCTCATGGAAAAATTCGAAGAAAAAAAGTCAGAATTGATTGAACGAGCCCGCCGTTTAGGCGGGCGGCTTTGACGTCGCTGCAAAGAAAAATAAGCTTGCGGAATTAGAGCAAGAGACGGCCAATCCCGATATATGGAAGGACAGGCCGCGCGCCGAAGCGATTTTGAAAGAGGCGGGGGAGTTAAGGGAGATAATTTCACAATTCGAAGATTTGGAGAGAAAAATTGCCGAAGCGGATGATTCGGCTTTTCCGGCAGTGGAAAGAAAATTTAACAGTTTTGAACTGACGCAGCTTCTTTCCGGAAAACATGACCGCTCTTCGGCGGCTATTTCCATTTTTTCTGGAGCGGGCGGCCAAGATGCCGAGGATTGGACCGCGATGCTTTACGATATGTACGCGAACTACGCCGCGCGCCGTGGATGGCGAACCGCGGTTTTGGATGAACGGCTCGGCGAATCCCAGGCGAAAACCGGACGCCGGCAGCTTAAACATATTACGTTTGAAGTCAAAGGCAATTATGCATACGGCTATCTTAAAGGAGAACAGGGCGTGCATCGTCTGGTAAGAGTATCTCCTTTTTCCGCGAAACAGCTTCGGCATACGTCTTTTGCGCTGGTTGAAGTTTTGCCAGAACTTCCTGAGATAGAAGAGAGAAACGTCGTTATACCGCCGGAGGATTTGGAAATAGAATTTTCCAGATCCGGCGGCCCGGGAGGACAGAACGTGAATAAAGTGGAAACAGCCGTACGCATCGTCCATAAGCCGACCGGCATCGTCGTTTCATCCCGCGCCGAACGCTCTCAGGCGCAAAACCGCGAGCGGGCCTTGAAACTTCTGAAAGCGAAGCTTTTACAGCTGATGGAGACAACCCAGACAAAGGAATTAAGCACATTGCGGACGAAAGTAAAGCCGGAGTGGGGGAATCAAATCCGTTCTTACGTGTTGAACCCCTACAGAATGGTGAAAGATCACCGTACCGGAGCGGAAACTGCTAATGTTGAAGCGGTGTTAGACGGCGAATTGGACAAATTTATCGAAGCCGAGTTACAATAAAGGAAATGATTGCGTTTCAGAACGTTTCAAAAATTTATAACGGCACGGCCGCGCTGGAGGACGTAACT
This sequence comes from uncultured Candidatus Saccharibacteria bacterium, assembly GCA_964627585.1. Lineage (GTDB taxonomy): Bacteria > Patescibacteriota > Minisyncoccia > UBA6257 > GWB1-45-9 > CAZVKF01. The sequence goes on from CAZVKF010000005.1 coordinate 12,310, forward strand.
TTCAAGATTATGCCCAAAGAATTCGTCGCTTTAGTCGGCCGTTCGGGAGCGGGCAAGTCAACTGCCATCAAGATGCTTATTGGTGAAGAAAAGCCGACGAAAGGGCGCGTGATTTTCGGTTCCTACGAGGTTAATAAGCTGCATAATAAAGAATTGCCGTATTTGCGGCGTCATATCGGCATCGTATTCCAGGATTTTCGACTTCTACCCACGAAGAATGTTTACGAAAATGTTTCCTTTGCCTTGGAAGTTGCGGGTTATCCGGAGCGCGAGATTGATGAGTTGGCGCCGGAAGTGCTGGATATGGTCGGACTGCGGGATAAAGCTATGAATTTTTCACACCAGCTTTCTGGAGGAGAAAAACAGCGCGTTGCCATAGCGCGCGCCATGATACATAAGCCGGAAGTTATTGTGGCTGACGAGCCGACGGGCAATCTTGATCCGTTGAACACTTGGGAGATTATAAAACTTTTGATGAAAATTAATGAGTCCGGCACCACCGTTCTTCTGGCCACGCATGACCGCGAGATCATAAACAACATCGGCAAGAGGGTTATTACGCTTGATAACGGCCGCGTGATCCGCGATGAGGAAAACGGCAAATATATATTAATATGAATTCAACATGGCAACTGCATTATATCGAATTTTAAAATTAGGGGTTCTAAATTTCTGGCGTAACGGTTGGCTTTCCGCCGCCACCATCGCGGTGATGATTCTTGCCTTGTTGGTTTTCGAAGGCCTGATTATTTTCGGAGTTCTTACAAAAGCCGCGCTGGCATCGATCCAGGATAAAATAGATATCAGCGTGTATTTTAAGACCACGGCTCCGGAAGATGAAATTTTGCGCGTAAAAAAATCTTTGGAGAGTTTGGCGGAGGTAAAAAAAGTTGAATACGTTTCACGCGACGAAGCGCTGGAAATGTTTCGGTCGCGCCATCAGAGTGACGCAACGATCAGCGAGGCGCTTACGGAACTGAACGAAAATCCGCTCTCGGCCTCCTTAAACGTGAAAGCGTACGATCCTCGTCAGTACGCATTAATCGCCGCATATTTGAACAATGAATCTTTGTCTGATCTGGTAGATAAGGTCACTTATTTCCAAAACGAGGTCGTTATTAACAGATTGACTGCCATGATAGATACGGTGGAGCGCGGCGGTTTCTTTCTTACCGTTTTTCTTTCATTGGTTGCCGGTTTGGTGGTGTTAAACACCATCCGTCTCGCCATATACACCAATCGCGAGGAGATAGGTATCATGCGGCTGGTGGGCGCTTCGGATCGCTTTATACGCGGTCCTTATCTTGTGGAGGGCATTCTTTACGGCATCATCTCTGCGGTTGTAAGTTTGCTTATTTCTGCGCCAGTAGTACGTTTCGCATCTCCTTACATAGCGACTCTGATTCCGGAAATGGATCTCGTCAGCTATTTCGTTTCCAATTTGATGCACCTTCTCGGCTACCTTATGCTTTTCGGGGTCTTACTGGCCACTATTTCAAGCAGCATATCCATCCGTAAATATCTGAAAGTATAAAAGTTCCGGCATGAATAAGCCCTTTCTTTCGGTCATTGTTCCGGCATATAACGAAGCCAGCCGTCTTCCTCTCGCGCTTATTGATATTGACCGCCATCTCAGCCGCGCGACGTATTCATATGAAATAATCGTGGTTAACGACGGTTCCAAAGATTCTACGGCCGATATAGTTAAGCGTTTTATTCCTTTGATTAAAAGCTTGCGATTGATCGATAATCAGGCAAATCGCGGCAAGGGCGCAGTGGTGAGGCAGGGTATGCTTGAAGGGAAAGGCAATATACGTCTTTTTACCGATGCCGATAATTCAACTTCGATCGACCAGTTCAACATTGTGCTGCCGTATTTCAAAGAGGGATACGACGTAGTAATCGGTTCGCGCGCCGTAAAAGGCGCGATTCTGGATCCGCCTCAGTCGTTGATGCGGCAGTTGCCGGGAAAGTTGGGCAATCTTTTTATTCAGTTGATGGTTCTTCCGGGGCTTTGGGATACGCAGTGCGGTTTCAAGGCCTTTACCGAAGAGGCGGCTGCCGTAATTTTCAGTCGTACCAAGATTGATCGTTGGGCTTTTGACATAGAGGCATTGGTTCTTGCAAAGAAGTTCGGATTTCGCATAAAAGAAATCCCGGTGCGCTGGGTAAACGATCCTTTCTCGCACGTGCGCATGAGCGCCTATTTGCAGGTTTTATGGGAAACGGTTAAAATTCGTTGGTGGCTTTCAAGAAATAAGTACCATGGATAAACAATATTTCACGTCAGAACGACTGGAGGAATTAAAAAAGGAATTAAAAGAACTCAAAACAAAGCGAAGAGCCGAAGTTTCGGAGCGGCTAAAGCGTGCCAAGGAATACGGCGACCTTTCCGAGAATTCAGAATATAGCGAAGCAAAAGACGAGCAGGCGCAGCTTGAATTGAAGATTTACGAATTGGAAGAAACCGTAAAGAACGCCGAAATCATTCAGAAATCAAGCGGCCGCGAAGCTGTGGCCATCGGCTCGACCATAGTTGTCCAGAAAGGCGGACAGACCTTCCGTTATACAATCGTAGGTTCAAATGAGGCGAAGCCCGAAGAGGGGAGAATTTCAAACGAATCGCCTTTGGGACGCTCGTTCCTCGAAAAGAAGGCCGGCGACTCGGTCGTTATCGACACTCCGTCCGGAAAAATTGAATATAAAATAATCGCAATAGAGTAATGCTCGAAGACATTATTCGCGATCGGGAGCGGAAACTCGATAATCTGCGAAAATCAAAATTAAATCCTTATCCTGCCCGCGTTCGGCGCACCCATTCCATAGGCATGGCGTTGAAGGATTTCGAAGCTTTGGCCCAAAAGGCCTCGGAAGTTTTTTTGGTTGGCCGCGTTCTTGCGGTGCGGAATCAGGGCGGCGTTGTTTTCGCTGACATCCGGGGTGAAGGCGGGAAAATACAAGCGGTTCTTAAAAAGGAAGATTTGGGCAATTTTGAAATATTGAAAGAGAATTTGGACGTAGGAGATTTCATTGAGGTCGGAGGCCGTCTTTTCGTCACCAATCGGGGCGAGCGCAGCATCGCGGCCAAAGACGCGCGCATTGTAGTTAAAAGTCTGCAGGCGATACCTTCGGAATGGTACGGCCTTAAGGATGTTGAAGAGCGTTTCCGCAAGAGGTATCTTGATATCTTTTTGAATAAGAAAGTAAGCGATAACCTGCGCAAGCGTTCCAAAACCATAACCAAGCTTAGGAAGTTTCTGGATAAGGAAGGGTTCGCGGAGGTGGAAACGCCGACGCTTCAGCCCATTCCGGGCGGCGCAAAAGCCAGGCCTTTCGTAACGCATCATAATGCCCTTGATGTTGATTTTTATCTTCGCATCGCCCCGGAACTTTATCTTAAGCGCCTGCTGACGGCGGGATGGGAAAAGATTTACGAGATAGGAAAAGTTTTCAGGAACGAAGGTATGGACCGTGACCATAATCCCGAATTCACGGAGCTGGAATTGTACTGGGCCTACCAGGATTACAACGGTTTGATGGATTTTACGGAGAGGATGTTGAAGAACTTCATTTCAAAGAAATCGGCCAAATGGCCGCGCATAACTTTTGCGGAAGCTTTCAGTAAATACGCAAATAGGGATTTTAGTACGGTACAAACGGAGGAGATTGATGAAATTTTCAAGAAGGAAGTGCGCCCCAAAATATCGGAGCCGACTTTCGTAATTGATCATCCCAAATCAATTTCTCCGCTTGCAAAGGCGAAAGAAGACGACCCCGCGTTTACGGAGAGATTTCAGCTGATTGTTGAAGGCACGGAGCTTGTTAACGGTTTCTCCGAGCTTAACGATCCGGTTGACCAACGGCAGAGAATGGAGGAACAGGAAAGGCGTTTCCGCGCCGGAGACCAGGAAGAATCGCGTTTTGACGCGGACTTCGTAGAGGCGTTAGAATACGGTATGCCGCCGGCGGCGGGTCTGGGCATGGGCATAGACCGGTTGGCGGTTCTCGTTACCGGCGTTAACGCCGTAAAGGAAATAATAATTTTCCCGACATTGCGTCCAAAGAAGCAAGAAATATGATGAATTTTTTTAAAAAAATACTGCCGACCATTGTTGCCGAAGCGCACTGCGACATTCCGTGCGGAATTTACGACCCTACGCCCGCGAAAATTGCCGCAAAAACCGTTCAACGCATGGTAATGCAGATAAAAGAGCTTGAAGACAAAGACGATTTACACGGGATAATGCGCCGTATTGCGGTAAAAGAACAGCACGCGGAACTCTGTAAAAAGGAGCTTCAGATTCTTTGGTCGGATTTCTTCAAGCCGGAACATCTTCAAAAGCATCCCGATCTGCACGAAAAATTCTGGAATGCCTTGAAGCTTTGTTCAAAGAACAAACAGTCCGTTGATGAAGAAGCCGCGCGCGCCCTTGTCGCCGCCGTGGATGAGATCGCTAAAATATTTTATGAAGTGAAAAATGCGCCGGAGCGTTTCGATGCCTATAAGAAAATCACCGACAAGCTTTTTTAAGCGGTTATTATTTCTGGTGAAAGTGGAAGGAGCGAGTATGTTGCCCGATTTGCTGCCGGGACGTTCTTATTTTGCAAGCGCTCTGGGTTCAGTCAGGGAGGGGGACTTGGTCGTCTTCCGTAATCCTAAAGATTCAAGCCGGATTTTCGTGAAAAAAGTGGCAAAAAAAGAAACCGGCGGCTATTTCGTGGAAGGCCTGTGCGTGGATTCGTCGTCCAGCCGCGATTTCGGGATTGTGCCGAAAAATTTGGTATTTGGTAAAATAATATCATGAAGAAGGTAATGGTTTTCGGCGTTTTTGACGGCATTCACGAGGGCCACCGCTCGCTTTTTAAACAGGCAAAAAAATTGGGCGACTACCTGATTGCCGTCGTGGCGCAGGATCATATCGTTGAACATTTGAAAGGCCATTTGCCGGAACGCAATCTCGCCGAGCGGTTTGAACATCTTAAAAAAGAAGACGGCATTGACGAGGCGGTCATAGGCGACAAAGAGCTTTCAACATGGGAAGTGGTTGAACGGTACAGGCCCGACGTCATTGCCCTCGGCTATGACCAGACGGTATTAAAGGAGGACTTGGAAAAAAATCTGAAACGGCTGGGCGTGAAGCCCGAAATAAAAGTGCTTAAAGCTTACGAATCCGAGACGCACCACAGCTCACTATTGAATAAATAAGTGATTTTTACTTAGATCTCTTACGATCGTAAAAGATCTAAGTGGTTCAGGCCTTTTCAACTCTTTCCACGTAATCTCCGGTTTCCGTGTTGACTTTCACAATATCTCCTTCGTTGATGAAAAGAGGGACGTTTATTTTTGCGCCGCTTTCGAGCGTTACCGTTTTCGTTCCGCCCTGTGCGGTATCGCCGCGCACTGCCGGCGGCGATTCCGTCACCTTCATGTCGATTTTAATCGGCATTCGAATGTTTATGATGTTGCCGCGGAAAGTAAGCGCCGTAACCGCGGTATTGGGCTTTAGAAATTGCGCGGCTTCGCCGAGTATATCTGTGGTGAGCTTAAAACGATTTTTAGGATTGCCGGCTTCATGGAACCAATATTCCTGTCCTGTAGGCAGGCTCCGCGTATAAATAAAGACGGCCTCGATCTTATCCATGTCGGCTTCTTCTATTTCTTCGCTTGACTGGAAATTGCGATCAATCACTTTGCCGTTGAGAAGATTTTTGAGCTTCGTCTGCATTACGGCTTTCCGTTGCTGCATGCGCAAAAAACCTGCCTCAAGGATTTCGTAGGGCTGGCCGTCGATAACTATAACCAGCCCCTTTTTTAATTCGGTATAGGAAAGCATTTAGTTTTAAATTATAGAGGGTGGATGATAAAGTTCAAGACGCAAGAATGGGCACCCGCGGGTGCCCATTGATGATGTGAATATGCGATCTTGTCAGAGATCGATGCGGTGAAGCGATGACCTATCGCTTTGCTCCACGGGAGGTTCTAGAAGCAGGATCCGTTCAATTACCCAGTTCAGCGCGCTCATTTCGGATTTGTCATAGGTGAGGTCTTTGCCTTTTTCGGTGGCTTCCTCAATCCTTTGCTGGAGGAACTGCGCGCGCCTCCTTAGAATACTGAGTTTTTTCTTCGCCCTTCCGGAAAGCGGTTCATCCTTGAATTCCTCAAGAATCGTCTGCATAAGCCGCTCCTTTCTTCAGTTTTGACGTATTATAACAGGTTATAAGAAATATGTCAACGTCAATTACTTGGGAAGGATAGCGCCTATCTTCCATGTGATCAGATAAATCCATATTGCGCCAGCCGCAAGAAGGCTCAAGAACATTATTAAAGCTCCCCAGTCAATTCTCTCCATCCACCGGAGGAATAGAATTACCGTATCTATCGCCGTTTCTATCGCTCCGCCGTCTTTTGACCCCGACGTCATAATTTCCTCGGCAACTTTCTCGTGCATCAACCTTCCTTATTTTTTGTCAAATGGCCTTTTCTCCTATTTCTTTTTCTATTGTTTCTGTTAGCTTGTCAAGGGGAATTTCTCCTTCCTGGCCGCGTTTGTAATGACGGACATTAACAGTGTTATTTTTAATTTCTTTCTCGCCAACTACAAGGATGTAAGGTATTTTCGACATTTCCGCTTCGCGTATTTTTTTGCCGACGGTTTCGTTCTGCAGTGCCGCTTCGGCTCGGATGCCGGCGTCTTTCAATCGTTTTACGATATCCGCCGCGTATATTTCGTGATTTGCGCCTACGGGAATAACGCGAACTTGTATGGGCGATAACCACAAAGGAAGCGCGCCGGCGAAATGCTCAAGAAGAAAAGCTATAAAACGTTCATGAGATCCCAAAGGGGCGCGATGAATGACATATACCGGTTTTTCTTTGCCGTCTTTGTCCCTGTAAGCCAGATTAAATCTTTCGGACGCAAGAAAGTCCAATTGATTTGTAGAGGCCGTTTCTTCCCGGCCGATGACGCTTTTAATCTGAAAATCAACCTTGGGCCCGTAAAAAGCGGCTTCGCCCTCCGCCTCCACGAAAGGAAGGCCGGATTTTTTCATTATGCGACGTATAATCTCCACCGCTTTTTTCCAGCCCACGGGCGCATCCGCGTATTTCTTTTTATCTTTCCTGGGCAGGGAGAGCCGCATATAAAAATCTTTAAGGCCGAATATTTTTTCGTACCAAAAGCGGTGCAGTTCCATAACTTTCAGGAATTCCTCTTCTATTTGATCTTCGCGGCAGTAAATATGGGCGTCATTTTGAGTAAATCCACGCGTTCTCAAAAGTCCGGCCAAAGTTCCCGAGAGTTCGTATCTGTACACTGTTCCGTATTCGGCGAACCGAAGGGGCAGATCGCGGTAGCTT
>CAZVKF010000006.1:0-3119 GCA_964627585.1 uncultured Candidatus Saccharibacteria bacterium
AAACGCGCCTATATCAAGGCCGTTGCTGGTGATAATTCTATCCGTAATAACCGCCAATGCGTCGGTTTTATCTACCGCTACGCGCAGAACGCCTTCCATTAAAAGAAGCTTTTCGAATTCTTTGCCGAAGATCTCTTTGTTATCGGCAATGTATTTTATGGCATTATTATGATATTCGATCAGGTCTTCAATTTCATTTTGGAATTCGAGTTTTCTTTCTTCGGCCTCATCCAGTTTTTTAACCGCGTTGCTCAACGCCTCTTCGGAAGATTTCATATGGTGATGCCAGCGGTGAGCCATGAACCGCACGACGCTCTTTTTCTTTTGTTCGCGGCTGCGGCGCATCGCCAGACGGAGCATGCGGCGGATAACCTTCATGCGCTGCCGCATTTCTTTCTTCAATATCGCACGGGGCAAAGCCAAAGCGAGAATCCATTCAAAAACTTTTTCTGCCCCCGGCCAATCGCGGCCGAATAAATCAACCAGTACATAAATGTTATGCGGCCTTACAATGGCCATCTGTTTCTGCTCCGGACTTACGACAAAATATCCCGGGTCGCTGATAACACGCAATAAACGCGCACCCTTCGCGGGCGTGTTAATCCCGAAAAGGCGGGAAGTGCATAAATAATTGCCTCCGAACCCAAATCCGTACCTTCCTTCTTCCGGAAAAGCTCCGAAATAAAGAACTACGGCGTTAACCAATTTGCGCGGGCGATGCCGTTTCGGCTTTGAACAATTTCCGGCTACGACGATAATTTTCTTTCCCCATAACCGCGCGTATTTTTCCATAACGGGCTTGAACGGCTCCAGCTTAGGAACCATGGATGGATCCGATCGGCGCTCGTCGATTCTCACAAGTTGTTTCCTGGCTTTTTTCAACGCAAAACCTCTTATAGTTGTAAAATCAGCTTTTTACTTTATAGCACAATTTTTAAAAAAGAAAACCCCTTATGAAAAGGGGCTTTATGATGAATGATTTTTGACTTAAGCTCCGCCGGACAGCTTTTTAACCACCAGCGACAGCGCCGATGCCTGATCCAATACCGGATCCTCTTTCAACGCGCCGTTTACCATCTCGATGTCGCGGTCGTTAAGGCGTATCAGATATTCGTGGATGTTGAAATCCTCGATTTTCTGCTCCGCGGCCTCTTCCTGCACCCGCCGGATAAGATCCGAAAGCTTGGCTCCCACAGCCAGTTTAACCGTAAAAGTGGTTCCCATTATGCCCACCGTATGCTCTATTTCGTTTTGTTCCTCATGACTCTGGCGTTCTGCTTCTTTCTCGCGGTTCATGGTCATGTCCCTCTCCTTTCCTCTCTTTATTTACCTCAATCGCCTGGATTGAATCCATGGCAAATCTTTCAAGCTAATCGTGGTTTCTATGTATTCGCCCGTATTGCGGATTTTTTGGGATTGGTAACGAACCAGCAATTTCCCTATAGACGAGGCAACAAAGGTTTTTATGCGTTCCTCCAAGGAAATGGAAACGGCTTTGCTGCGGAATCGCTGTAAACATTCCTGAATCACGTTTGCCACCGCCCATAGTGTCGGTATGGTCCTGCTGTTCGCACAGGGCGCGGCAACGGCCTCGGACTGAGGATACAATGTTTTTTCGTATCGCGCAACACAATCAGGATCGCGCGGATCGAAGGCAAAGACAATTGCCTCATCCAATCCGGTTCTGGCGTCCACATAGTAGGGGATATCGGCGCGGAATCTGCAGGCCTCAAAAATCTGCTGGCGCGCTCCCATATTGTCGACCAGAACTACCACGATGCCGCTTAACCTGGTTTCAAAATTAACGGATTCTTTATTGGCTATAACCGGAATATCCGTAAACGGCTGTATGATTTCCCGAATGGCATCCACCTTGTAGCGATCGATGTCTTTCGGACGATAGGCCTGATTGACAAGATTGTGCGCTTCCACCGTATCGAAATCATAAACGTAGATCCGCCTGATCCCGAACGCCGTAGACATATTGGCGCAGAGAAACGAGGTGGAAAGAAAGAAGCTTCCCAAGCTTCCGGCCCCGATTATGTTTAAGTCCTTCCTGTTCATAGCGTGCTCCAGGAAGAAGATTCATCCCGCTTGTAAGGGAAAATGCCTTCCAATATCCGTTCAAACGGCTTCTCTGGGGTCGTGTGAACTTTTTGCTGCAGAATTTCCTGCATGCGCTCGCTGCGTTCCTCCATCAAAACCCGGAAGGCCTCTTTGTCCATCGGCTCCGTAAGCTTGATTTCGGAAATTTGAAGAGCGGGCAGGCGCTGAGGGCGGTAAACGTTTACCCACAGCATGTACTCGCCGTACTTGTTCAACACCAGCGCAACCCACCATTTATCAAACCCTCTCCCGAGCTGATTCATGGTGCCGGTGTCTATAGTGCTGAAAGAGGCATAGCCCCAGACGTGGCTGTGCCACCACAGACGCATGGATTGCAATTCATTAATTTTCTTTTCCTTCAGCATTCCGGCATGCCAATCATGATAGGTCTTGATGTCAAAATCGGTAAAACCCATGCTGCAATGCTGTTCAAAGATCTCCGGCTCGTTTCTGAAAGTGAAGGTGTTGCCTTCAAACGTTACTTGCGCAAGCCCCGAAACTTCAACGGGGGTATGATGAACCGCAAGCAGGATGTCCGCCAACGTAACCGGCTCGAAAAGCGCCTGCAAATTGTGGTCTTTTAGCACTTTAACGTATCTCTCTTTGTCCGCCATCACTATCGCCTCCTTTCTTTTCCGGATAATTATTGGCGCATTAAATTTTTGACATAAGAGATGAGTTCCGAGATATTGCCGCTGTTTTGCAGCGTGACTATTTTTTCCGTTACCGAAGGGCCGACCTCGAGGGTATAACGCGAATTCCGATAACTGGCAGGCAGAAACGGCCCGACCAGCCGCAACGGGTGTTCGGAGTCAATTATAATCAGAGCATTGAACAGATCCGAATCCGAAAAGTAAAAGTGAAGAGAACCGCCGTCAAGCTGAATCCAGTGGATATCGCGGTTATTAAGCAGTTTTTCGGCTTCGGCAGCCGCGGACTTATCAATACGCCTAAATTTATTTTCCAATTCTTCCAGGGCCTTTTGAAGTTCGCATTGTCCCATATACAGGGCG
>CAZVKF010000006.1:3129-15491 GCA_964627585.1 uncultured Candidatus Saccharibacteria bacterium
TGAACGGCGTTTATGAACGCTTCTTTTGCGGCCTGCAGGGCAGCCGGAGATTCATATTGATTATCAGGGCTTGAGATATAGTCGGATTTCCATCCGCCGGATGGCGGATTGCCGCCAACCTCTGGCGCGGGTTTTGTATTCTCCTTTCTCAAAAAGTCGAGGCAAAGCATGATAAGAGGAAGAATGTTGAAACGCGCCATATGCTTATCCATGACGGCGTTCAGATTCCCCGTAAGGACATTTTGACCAAAACAGGTATTGTGCTGTTTTGCGTGCCCGTGGCGGAACAACCCCCTGTACCGCTCCTGAAGAAAATGGATGCCGTCGCGTGAAGTCGCCTTGGGATCGATACGTATCTCAAACTCTCCGATATCGAACGCGGAATCCCTTCCGCCGTTAATTTCGGGGGTTTGAAAAATGCGTTTTGTTTTGACAATGATGTCTCCGGCCCTGTCTACATCCACCGTTCCAACGCCTTCCAATCGCAAAATAATTTCAAAATCCTCAGCGATTTTATTGCGATCAATGGTCGTGCGCACACTTTGTATTTGCTCTTCCAGGTCAAACTTCCTATTGAGCAGCTCTATATAATCTGCCTCTTCCTTATCAAGCTGTTGCACCAATATTTTAAGTTCGTCGCTGTTCCTCTTGATTACCGACTTGCAATAGTTCTCAAGAAATGTTCGGATCGTATCCTTCAGCCCATCGGACTGCTCAACCAATCTGCGGCGCAGTGCTCGAGAAGCAATTCTGCCCCTGGATATGATTTCGTTAGACGGGACGAGATAGTATTGGGCCATCATGGCGCGCGGAAGTGCGAGGTAAAGTATGAAGAACAAAACTTTTTTAGCGCTGTCTTCGGACCAATCGCCGCGAAGAAGATCGAGGCCCACATAGATATTTTTTTCGCTTACGAAACCCACTTTATGATTTTCCGGCGACGTAAGCGCTTGACCATCAACAAAGCAAGCGACCGGCTCTTCAACAACCAATCCTTCCGGCACTTTTTGCCAAAAAAGAGTGTCTTTAACGCCGGAACGGTTCCGATCTTGGCAAGAGGGGAAGCCGTCAAGGTGCAGAAAAATTACGTTTTTATCGTCGGTATCCAAATTGGGCGTATACCCCCTCGGAATATCGACCAACATTTTAACTCCCGCGATTCGGGCGAAAAACTCCAGAACCTGCATAAGCCGTCCCACTTTGGGAATATCCTCGGGATTTCGACAATTAGACGGGTTTATTTCAACGCATCCTTTCATGCCGTTTCTTCTCGTTATAATTTATCAAAGTTCTACCCATGGTTATATACTACTGACTCCATAATGGCAAGTAAAAAAGCCCCGCAGGGGGCTTAGAATTGATGGTGCTTACGATCTGACATTTCGTACCATTTGAGATGCTCGTACGCGAGCCGCTACTTTTCTCCACTTTCCTTCCGGAATGAATCGCTCTGAATCGCACTGCAGAAGCGCGATCTCCGTCATCCGGTTGTAATCAGCCATGTCCGGCGGCGGCAAAAACATATCGAGCGCTCGATAGAGATGCGCCTCCGTTAAAACACTGTTTTCGCTCCGCGCCATGCTGTACGCATCGCCTATGATTTTTTCGATCTGGCGGCCGGTTAGAGCAACTTCATCGTCCATTTCCTCTTTCATAGCACGGGGATGGCTGAGCGAATCCGTCGGGTCGCACTTGACAAATCCTTCGTCATTCCGGAAATGCCGGTGCGCGAGCCACCCGAATTCCTCATAAAACGCATCGCTCACTTGATATTCGAAAACGGTCCTCGCCGCTTTCGCCTGAACGGCCTTTTTATAGAGAATCGCACTAAGAATTTCGCCGCGTCCCTTCGCGTCAAGCGGGGGAAACGGGATTTTCTTTTCAAAGCGATCCAGCATCGCCGTATCGAGAAGGTAAGGTTTGTTGGAGGCGCCGATCCAAAGGATTTTTCCGCGCAGATCCGTATCCGAAATAATTTCGAGAAGCCGTCCCATGACCTCGTTATTCACGCCGGTGTTATCCCGCATTGTATCGCGCGATAAAAATTTCTGCTCAATCTCGTCTACAAAAAACACTACTGGCGACTGAGCGATTGCGAGCTCGAGCGCAAAGGTAAGGTTACGAAGCGACATGCCGACATACGGATCTTTGAAGGTCCCAAGCGTGAGAAAGGGCAGACCCGATTCATACGCCAGCGCTTGAGCAAAAACGGTTTTGCCGACCCCCGGACATCCGAGAAGCAAGATTCCCATTGGCACAGCCATCAAATCTTTGTCTTTCATGGCCTTAATGACTTCCAGAATGTACTTCTTGTGTTCGAGAAGTCCGCCGATCGCTTGGAGGCCCCACAACGGCTGCATGATTTGGAGGAGATTTCCGGACTGTTCGCTGATGAATTTCTTCTTGTGTTCGAAAAGCAGTTCGGGAGAAACCGCCCGCCCCTTGAAATTCATTTCCTTTACCAAGCTAATGATCTTATTCCGGGACATTCCGGTGGCGAGCTGTGCGAATCTGCCCGCCTCAAGATCATCCGCATGCGGCGTATATACTCTCCGCAATTCCCCGTAGGTCACTTCGATGTCTTCCAGATCGGGAAAGTGAAGCTTCAACGGCACAATGCCGTTTGTTTCCGACCGCAATGCCGCATCAACAAGGTCAAGGCTTTCTTCCACGAGGATGACGATATTCCGCGCTTCGCGGATGGCGCGCGCGCTGGAACCGTTTGCCCACGTCAAAATGGTAACGAGGGCCGCGCGATCGTCTTTGCAACTGCCCGTCGAGCAGTTCGGAGGCGTGATCGTTCTCAGATGTTCAAAGACCACGGCGAAGAACGGCTCTCCGGTTTTAATCTTCTTGGCCGCTTCGTCGCCGAAGCACTCCTGAAGCGCTTCCCTTAGTTTTTTTCTTTTGTCCTCCCTGACATCTTTCCACGAAATCTTCAGCATCTCATCGAACAGTTCGAGCGCATAGCCGACTTCGTGCCGCTTGGCGTAAAATCTTTGCTCCGCGATGTTATACGAATGGCCGGCCACATTTGTTGCCGTTTCGGGATGGAGAGTTTTCAAGAATTTCACAAACTTCGCTTCCATTTCATCGCTGGGAAATCGTATACCCTGTCCGAGATTGAAGAATGCCGTAAATGCGGCTCGCGACGGTACTGCGCTGGAGATTAAATGATCTGCCAGCGTCTCGAACTCGACATTTTCCCTACTGGTTTTTTGGAGAATATTGTCCGCAACGTCAAGATAGAGGAAAAACGTGTGGGCGGCACCTGAACCCCACTTGTAGTTCAACGCCTTTTCCCAACTCTTCATTAGCGCACCTCCTTGCTGGTTTCCGCTTTAACGGGAACTTTAAAAATCGTATCCAGATATGGGTCGCCGGGTTCAAGGACGCGGTCGATGATTCCGGCTTCATGCGCTTTTTTAGCTGAAAGAAACGTTTCTTTGTCGAAAAAGTCCTTGGCCATTTTTGTCCTAATATCCAGCCAACGTTTCGGGTCGGTTTTTTCCAGCTTCTCCATATTTTCAAGCATTCCGGGAATTTGTGTTTCCGTATTAGTCAAATAATATTCGGGTATTTTTGTTCGTTTGGCAAAAATCTCAAACGCCTGCTTTTCAAGGTATTCCATGTGCTCCATCTGCCCTTTTATATCTCTCGGGTTTCCCTCCATGCCGCCTCTTATTGGATGGCCGTGGATAATTGCGCGGTTCAGCGCGTATCTTTTTCCTTGCGTCCCTGACGCAACAATTATTGCTGCCATACTCGCGGATTTTCCAAGTACTAACATTTCAACGTCAATGCCTTTGGCTTGGAGATGTTCAATGGCATTAACAATCAGCAAACCGGCCTCAACTGATCCGCCTGGACTATGAACCAGCATTTTTACAGAATCAGGACTTTCTTGTCCCATAAGCATCAAATCCGCCACGATATCTTCAGCCATCATGGCTATATTTGAGGCGTTACCAAATTCGTTAGATGACAAAATAATGCTGAAAAGTTTTATGATCCGTGCGCCTTTTAGTTCAAGCCAGTCGTAAGTTGAAGGAATAATGGTGGTTCGTTTATCATACGGCCTCAACATCGTTTTCTCCTATTTTCCAAATTCTTTATTTATTAATGAACGTTTCTATCGTTCCATAAAGACGGCTATCCGTCAAGAGAGACGGCCTGCCTGCCGGCAGGCAGGGGTTGAACCAAATGATGTCTTTGTTGCGTTTCCACCACGTCATCTGACGCTTGGCGTAATGCCAGCTCTCAGCTAAGATTTTCCTTCTCATTTCCTCGTAAGAAATAATTCCGCGCAAGTATCGCGAAACATAGCGATATTCCAAACCAAAATCGTCAAGGCGTTTCCAGCTAAGGCCTCCGCCGGCTGGCGGATTTTCATGAAGATTTTTCACTTCTTCAATAAGCCCCCCTTTCAAACGGCCATCCAATCGGTTTTCAATGCGCTTTTTCAACTGCCGCGGCGGCATTCTCAGGCCTATTGTCAAAATGTTACAGTTGACCCACGATCGTGAGCCAACTGTAACATTGGCTGAAACCGGTTTGCCGGTTTTCAATACTATTTCCAAAGCGCGAATGAGACGGCGTTTATTAAAGCGATCTATGTTTGCGGCGCGACGCCGATCAAGCTCTGTGAGCTGTTCAAAAAGCTCGGCAGGGGAGAGGCGATTCAAACGCTTTCTCAAATTTTCATCCGGCGGCACTTCCGGCAAAGGTAGGTCGTAAATTACGGAATCAATATAAAATCCCGTTCCGCCGACAAGAATCGGAATCTTGCCGCGGCTTGTAATATCTTTAATTGCCTTCCCGGCGCATTTTTTATATTCCGCAACCGTATAAACTTTCTTGGGATTTACGAAATCAATGCAATGATGAACGATTTTTTTATAAATGAATCTGTTATTTTTCCATCTGCCTTCTACTTTGGCCGATCCTATATCCAGATATTTATAAACCTGCCTTGAATCGGCGGAAATAATTTCTCCGTTGAATTTTTTAGCAATTTTAACCGCCAGCTCCGATTTACCCGATGCGGTCGGGCCGACGATTACGATTATTTTAGCGCAATTCTTTTCTGTGACGCCAAACATGAAAAAGGGGGGGCGCAATAGATGCAAGAATAATGATTATAACTATGGGAACTATATAGCGATCAATATGGGGAATGATACCGCCAAGATAATATCCGATCCACGGAAGGCCGGCGGCCCAAAGCGCGCCGCCGATAACGTTATACATAAAAAATGCAGAATAATTCATTTTTCCTACACCGGCAAGAATCGGCGCAAATGTCCGTATCACCGGCATAAAGCGCGCCAAAATAATGGTGGTTTTACCATAGCGTTCGTAATATGTTTTGGCCTGCTCCAAATGACGCTTATGAAAAAGTGCCGAGTCCTCGCGGTTAAAAATAGCCGGCCCGACTTTACGGCCGAAAGCGTAACCGAAATTGTCGCCAAGCACTGCCCCCACGAATGTCAGTAACATCAGTATCCAAATGTTCAAAAATCCCTGCGATGCCAAAAATCCTGCGGTGAAAAGCAAACTGTCGCCGGGCAGAAAAAAGCCGATAAATAGCCCGGATTCCGCAAAAATGATGCCAAAAAGGCCGAAGTAACCGACGGTCTTAATAAGCTGGACCAAATCAAAGCCCGGCATTACCTGCTAAATCTGAAACTGCAGTAGGCCAAATAGGCGGTAATAACTAAAGCAACCCAGCTTAACCAAAGAGGCACAATAAAACCGCCTATAACGGCTTCCCAACCATATGAAATGCGGAGAAGATGCAGCAGAGCGATCAGAGAAAAAATCGACCCGACAGCCCGCATGTAAAAATTTTGGTTCATGATTTTTAGACAGTTAACGACCTTGAAACTAGTTTATAATTTTTTACGTTTCAAAACAAGATACGCGATAATAATGGCTGCGTAATTCAGGACTAGAAACCATGGCGTTCCCCACGACAACCCGTTGAATTCCCAACCCGATAACGGCCATAGAAACGGCGTAGGGAAAAATCGGTAAGAATGCGTCGGAATATCTATCAAAATGTGCAACAGCCATCCGCCCAATTCCCAAATCGGCCATCGCGCAAAAAGCCATACGAGCAGAAAAACGCCGGAAAATATTACCAAACTGTGGCTCCACGGCTACAGAAACGAAGCCAGTTTAAAAATCCAAAGCGTGTCCTGCGGCGGCGGTTCTATGTTGCTGGGGCCGGGAATATCGGCGATCGTAACTCCTCTAAAACTCATACTCCAGATTAATCCTATAAAAGGAATCGTGAAAGCAAAAAGGTCGGGGAAGACGCCCCAAAAAATCGCCCATCGCACGTTGAGAGGTTTTCTTGTTTTTGAATTGGCTGCTCGGGCAGCCGCTCCGGTCCAAAGACCATGCGCAAGAATATCCATTAGCGGTAAATCAATTTTCTTATCAAGTCGTAGGCCCAGTAGAAAAGTGGCCCGAAAAGCATCGCCAATACGACTATACCCATATTAACATTACCCACGCCGAAAATCCTTTCCACGGCAGCAAGAAGCGTAGGAGGAATTGCCACATTCACATACCCAAAGCTCGTCGCCGCCCCCAAGTATGTCGCGTTGAATCCCGGCGCCGCAGCAGCAGACGGCTGACTGGATTCCTGCCTGCCGGCAGGCATGGTCTGACCGGCTTCCGGAAGCGTCAAAGAAGTACCGCTGGCCGGAAGAGCGCCGGCAGGCACCGCCGACTGGGCTAAAGAGGTTAGGAGCGACAGGAAACCGGAGCTTCTTCCTCCTCCAATATTATAATAGCTTGTCTGCGTTGCCGCATAATAAGATGCTTTTGTGGCCTGGAAAGTGCAGATCCCGGCGTCCACTGTGCATGTTGCATTGCCGGCAATACCGTCATTTGTCCAATCCGAATTGCCGCCGACAGAACGAACTATATGTAATGTCTGGCCATCCAAATCATCGCCTACAAAAATGGAAAGCGTAATGGGAACACTAAACTGAAGTCCCATATTAACGATGCCCCACTGCAAAGCTCCTTTCACAACCCTACTCACAACCTTAGTCGAACCCAAACCCGCGAGAGAATCCGGTGCGACATCCGATGACGTTATTAAAGTGGCGTCCATCATTGCTCCGTCAATTCTGGAAATTACAGTTGAGGCAGGCACCGATACCGTGCTTGTGCCGCTGCCGGAAGATACGCTTATGATAATTTGCTGCGAAACAGTAACCGCGGTAGTTGAGGCAAGAACCGTTCCCGCTTCGGGGATAAGCACGCCGTTATTCCGGACATCCGACATTCCCGCGGGGGAAATCCTCCAGATGGTGTCGATTACCGCAGAACCGACAGGGGAGTATTCCGACTCGTTTCCCGCCACATCGATTGCTTTTACGCGGAAATACCATGTGCCATCAGCGAGGGCATCGGGATTCGTAAAAGTAGCATCGGAAACGACCGCAACATTCGCATCGCAACCCTCAAAATCAGAATTGTCGCACCATTGAACAGAGTATGGGTTTGCCGGAAGCCCTGAGCCGGCATCGGATGAAGCGCTCCATGTCCAAGTGGGAGTATTGTCTTTCTCCGAAGTAGTTACGGACGGCAATCCCGGCGCACTCGGCTTTGTTTTGTCGATTTTAACCGTGTTCGCAGCCGTCTTAACCGCTTCCTGATTTCCGGCCTTGTCCGCCGAAAAATATTTAACGGTATATTGTCCGTCCGAACTCAAAATGACCGAGTTTCCGGTTGCGGAAGAAGTACTGGGCTCGCTTCCGTCGGTTGTGTAATAAGTATTGGCGCATCCGGAACCGCTCCCGTCATCGCAGGTTAAAACAACTTCAATGTCGGCGCCGGTATTATGCCAGTCGGCGTCCGTTCCCGAATCTCCGGTGGAAGGAGAAGCAGTATCAAGAAACATTGAATCACTGATAGTTTCAACGCTCTGATTGCCGGCCGCGTCGGTGAATCTGACGCTGAGCGTTTTTTCTTCATCTCCGCTTGTGAGGGTATAAGAATAAGAATTCGCATACGAAACAGGCGGCTGAAAATCTCCATCAGTGCCGTCTCTTATCTCAAGCTGGGTCACATCGGAAGAAACTCCGGAGAAATTTAAAGTAACATCGCGACTCGTCGCATAAGCAGCGTCGTTGTTTATGGTGAAAGTTCCGGTTGGCGCGGTTGTGTCAATCGTGAATTGAATTAATGAGGACCAATTGCCTGCGTAGCCGTTGCTGTCGACCGCTCTGGCCCTGAAGTAATACAAACCATCAGAGAGCGTTGACGCCGTCGCGCTTGTTCCCGAAATATCGAACGTTGAATATTCAGGCGATGAAAAATCAGAATTATTATCAATCTGGACATCGTATGTAACGGTATCGTCACTGTCCGGATCAACTGGTGAAGCCGCCGTCCATGAAAGGTCGGGTGTATTATCAGATGTTATTGACTCGTTAGTTGGGGTTGCAAGAACGGGTGTATTTGGGGGTCTATTATATGCTGTTGTTACGATATGAAGGATGGGCGTAGCGTTGGCCGTTCCGGAGAGCGCCGCCTTCCACTCAAAGTAGCGATAAGCACCACTTAAAACTGAAGAGATGTCGATTGGTGAACTTACCGAACCGAGAGAAGTCCATGCCGGGACTGCGTCGTTTGGCAAGAAAGAAGAGTTTGAAGCCCGTATGCTGAAATCAATAGATGTTCCTGCGGGAATAATTGCATCCCAAGAGAGGGTATCATAATGGGAGTCCGGCGATTCTGAATCCAGAACAGCCGAAATAATATTCCCGCTCGTTGTATATGCGCGATAGTAAGTTTTAAAACGAAAATCGCCATTCCCCGTAGTCTGCTGGGAAGTCCATGTGACACCATTATTGGTGGATCGATATCGACCCCCGCCACCATATTCATCTGCTCCGCTTTCTGGCGCGTGAAACCAATCGTAATCTTGGGTAAGGGTGCCGGAACCCGAACGGTAAATCACTATAGCGTAAGCCGACCCAGCTGTAATTGTGGGCGAGGAAGAGAAGATAAAATCAACATCTGAACCTCCGCTAGCATTCGTCAATGTGCTTGCGAGCACCGACTTGCTGGCAAGAGTAGTTGTGCCTGGAGCAGCAGCAACTGTATTCCTGATCTCTACCGTTACGTCTCCTTCTGTATTAGATCCTCTTTTAAGAAGAAGCGTAACTTTGCTCAAAAAACCACTCTGTCCTACAGTGAACGTTTGCGCAAGCCAAGCACCGCTTCCATTATCAAACGCTTGACCAGTCGTTCCAGTAGTATTTGATTGATCCGCGGCCTCGGCATTAAGAACAAGGGATACATCGCCGTTTCCGCTTCCAATGTCCGTAACGGTTACTCCGGAAGAAGAACCATTATTAAAATCCACAACTGTCGTAACTACAAACACCGTAAAATGATTCAATCCCGATATTTTTATTACATCGTTCTCTTTGATTTTCGGTTCATCTATGCTTGCCGCATCAGCCAAATCTTCCACGCTTTCTCCCGCCCTGACTTCAACGTCTTTGCCTGTCGCAGAAGCCGGAAGCGGCAGAGTGAGATCGTATTCAAAAGTTCCATCCTGCATCGTGGAGGTTATTTCGTATGCCGTATCTGAAAATGCGCCGAGGGTCGCTTGCTCCTCGGCAGAAAGTTTAATCTCGCGCACGGTTAAAGTGCCCGGAGTTTCAGGAAGGGAAGCGAATGTTACCGTTACTTTGTCGTTTTGCGAAGCGCGATAGGTGACTCCGGCCTGAACGTTTTCCCGCGTGGTCGCGCTGCCGTCGTCATTAATTATCCATGTAGAAAGCTCAGGAACGATCGTTTCTACCGCATCATTCGGCGTCTCGCTCGGCGTATTTGGAGCGTCGGAAGGCACTGCCGTTTCTTCGGAGGTTGCGCTTGGAACGGCCGCATCCGGAACAGATTCCGCTGCCGCATTTTGATTCTCGGTTGCGGCGTCGGTCGGCACGCTTATTGCTTCCGGGCCGGATGAGGATTCGTTTGTTGCCGGATCAAGTGACGGTTCGGCAATTCCGCCGGTTTCCGTTGACACATTTGCGGCTTGGTCGTTATTGACGGAGTCGGTGGCGGGTTCGGAGACCTCGGCGGAAGTAACATCTGTGGATACGCTCGCAGTAGTTTCAGCGGGTACGTTTTGAACTTCTGCCGGGGCTTCGGCTACGGGCTGTTCCGCGGCAGGAGTTTCAACAACCGCATCCGAAACAGCCGGCTCATCCGCGAAACCCTGCAACGGCACCAAAACAAGTCCGATGCTTAAATTAAAAAGCGCGAGAAAAATAAAAGCCCGCCTCATAACATTCTGACAGCGTTTTACCGGAAATTTTCTGCACGCATGCTCTAAAAACATAGATAAAATCTACACTTTTATTTCATGATTCTAACATATAAATATTGAGTTGTCAAATCAACGGGGCGGGATTGCTGTACTTCATGCGGCAAGCCAACCGCCATCCACATAAAATGTCGCGCCGGTAATATAGCTTGCTTCCCCCGAAGCCAAAAACACTACTGCGGCAGAAACCTCTTCGGGCCTGCCTATTCTTTTTAGCGGAACATTCGCATCAAGAAACGCCTGGAATTCTTCTTTTGTCATTCTAACCGAGCGGCTCATTGGCGTATCTATCGCCCCCGGAGCTATGGCGTTGACGTTAATGCCCAGTGGAGCCAATTCCAGCGCAAGGGTTTCGGTCATGGCTATAATGCCCCCCTTAGAAGCCGTGTAATGGACGCCGCCGTATATTCCGATTCCGACTTGACCGGATGCGATTGAAGAAATATTGATTATTCTGCCCCATTTGTTTTTTGTCATTTCCTTTGCGGCGCGATGGGCGCATAGAAACTGGCCTTTCAGATTAATATCTAAGGTCTTATCCCATTCTTCTTCCGTCATTTCCAAGGCCGGCTTCGGAGAATAAATGCCGGCGTTATTGACCAGAATATCCAGACGCCCGAATTGTTTTATGACTTCGTCAAATACTTGATCAACCTCTGTTTTGTTCGATACGTCCATTTTAAAACAAGCGGCTTCTCCGCCTTTTGATTTTATTTCTTCAACAACCGGCGTACATTCTTTCGCGTCAATATCTGTTACGACAACTTTTGCGCCCTGTGAAGCTAAAGCGAGCGCATGAGTCCTGCCCATGCCGCGGCGCGCTCCGGTTACTAAAGCAATCTTATTCGTTAAATCAAACATTTGATTTAATTTTAACCGAGCCACTCCCGCAGCTTGGGGAACTTGGAACAGATAGGAAGATTGGAGCACCAGTTTTCAAGTCCCCAGACGCGGCCTGCTCTAAGGCCCGCTAACAATAACAATACGAAGATGTAGATAATATGTTCATCCACCAAATATGAGTGGGGATTGGGATAGGGGAAATCGAGAATGGGCAAATAATAGAGAAGCATAAGGACGGCGCCGAGAATACAACTCAATCTTACGAATACGCCGAAGATCAGGGAGAGACCGAGCAAAGTGAGCCCCCATTCGTTGACAAAATTTACAACCGGCAGCATTCCGGGACTCGCGAGCCACTGGTAAAAATCGACAAAAGTTTTCGCGCCTTTGAGATACCCCGCCGCAGACCATGTCGGATCAATAACTTTTGTAATTCCGGCATAAAACATCAGCCAGCCCGTAGTAATGCGAAGAAGAAATAGCGATATTTTTTGGAATTGTGTCATTATTATTTTAACCACTCCTTAAATGTTTTCGGCCAACCTATCAAAAGAAGCAGCGCGAGCGGCGCTCCCCAGTTAGCCCATCGTTCCACGAAATCCCAAATAGGCATGCCGACTATTGGACGCAGAAGCGCGGTCCAAAATCCCCAAAATACCATCCAGAGAAGCGCGAGGCGAACCGGCCTTACGAGAATAAGAATTGCCAACGCGATATCTATGGCACCGATCAGAAACAACAGTTGGGTTGCTGCGCCTGCGTCAGAAACACCAAATGTGGCAAACCAACCAATCCAGTCCTTTTTGCCCTGCAGGGCAAAAACGCCATGCCCGATAAACTCGCCGGCAACGGCGATGCGCAAGACCCATTCAATAAGTTTGGAATTGTCCATAAGTGTATTTTAGCATAACTGCACGAATTATAAAGTCCTATTACGGAGAAGAATAGCATTTATCGCCACAATGACCGTAGAAAACGACATAAGGAGAGCTGCAAGTGCCGGCTGCAAAAGAATGCCGTTGGAGGCAAGGAGGCCGCCGGCAAGGGGAAGCGCGACCACATTGTACCCCGCTGCCCACAAAAGGTTTTGCATCATTTTTGAATAGGTGAGCCGCGAGAGTTTAATTAGCTTCGGAATATCGCGCGGATCGTTCTTGAT
>CAZVKF010000006.1:15501-18488 GCA_964627585.1 uncultured Candidatus Saccharibacteria bacterium
GCCGGCGCCGATTGCAATTCCGACATCCGCCTGCGTAAGCGCCGGAGCGTCGTTAATACCGTCACCGACCATCGCGACTTTCAAACCTTTTTCCTGCAAAAATTTCACCTTTTCCGCTTTATACTGCGGCAAAATTTTGGAAAAATATTCATCAATGCCAAGCTCGTCCGCAATCCAGCGGGCGACATCTTCAGAATCTCCCGTAACCATTGCGACCTTAACTCCGATTTTCCGAAGCATGCCGACGGCTTCACGTGATTCTTCACGGATAATATCCGCAAGTGCGAATATGCCGTACACTTTATTACTTCCAAGCACGTAGATGATTGTTTTTCCTTTCCGGCCTTCCGCCTCAACTTCGTTTTTAACGTCGGACGGTAAGTTCAGGCCAAAATCTTCAAACAAAACTTGCCCTCCGACAGAAAATTCCGCGCCGTCCACAATCGCTTTCACTCCTTTTCCGGGAATCCGCGTAAAGTTCTTGGCTTCAAAAAGCCGCGCGTTTTTCTCTTTCGCCGCCGCAACAATGGCTTTGGAAATAAAGTGTTCTGAGTGGGCGTCAACCGAAGCAGCCAGCCGCAAAAGCTCCGTTTCACCTCGGGCGTCCAATGTCCAGATATTAGTAATGCCGTATTCTCCTTTGGTTAAAGTTCCGGTTTTGTCAAAAAGAACAACGTCTATTTTCCGCGCGAGCTCCAAAGCAAGGCGCTGCCGGACCAGAAATCCGTTTCGGGCGGCAAGGGTCGTTGAAATCGAAGCAACGAGCGGAACGGCAAGACCCAGCGCGTGAGGGCATGCGATTACAAGCACCGCAACCAACCGTTCAAGCGCAAAACTGAAACCGGCGTTCGCCCAAAGCCAGAGCATGAAAGTCAGGCCGCCGGCGCCGACGGCTATGAGCGTCAGATAAAACGCGGCACGGTCGGAAAGAATCTGAAGCCGCGATTTCGATGCCTGTGCTTCCTGCACCAGCCGCATCACGCCGGCAAGAAAAGTGCGTTCTCTGATTTTCGTAACTTTGATTTTAAGCGATCCGTCCCCGTTTATCGTTCCGGCAATCACTTCGCTCCCCGCAATCTTTTTTACAGGCCGCGATTCGCCGGTAATCATTGATTCGTTCACTTCAGATTGACCCTCAAGAATCGCGCCATCGGTGGGAATTCTTCCGCCGGGCCGCACAAAAACGACGTCGCCTTCGCGTACCTCGCCGAGCGAGATGGTTATTTGTTTTCCGCCGCGAATCACTTCGGCGATATCAGGAAGCAATTTGGAAAGCTCTTTAAGCGCGCTCTGGGCTCCCGACACCGCTCGCATTTCTATCCAATGACCCAAGAGCATGATAGTGATCAACGTGGTGAGTTCCCAGAAGAGGGTGTGGCCATTGTTGGATAGAATCACAAAGACGCTGTAAAGATATGCGACCGAGATTGCTAAGGCAATCAAAGTCATCATTCCGGGAAGCCGGCCGCGAATTTCGCGCCATGCTCCGGCAATAAAAACCCATCCTCCATAGAAAAATACAAAAGAACCGAATACGGGCGGCAATAAGTGTGAGCCTGGGAATTCTGGAGCGGTCCAACCGAATATGCTTTGCAGTATATCCGAGTAAAAAACAACGGGGATTGTGAAGAGTAAGCTTACCCAGAATTTGCGCAGAAACATCTGCGTTGAATGCCCGGCATGTTTGTCATGCTCCTCGTGTTTGTCTTTTGTCTCAACAAGGCCCATTCCGCACTCCGGGCAAATCCCGGGAGTACCCCGCGTAATTTCGGGATGCATCGGGCAGGTATATTGTTTTTCTGAATGGTTATGTTCCATGAACAAGCTGATTATACAGCCACGCAAAAACGTATGCTGTCACATAAGCAAGAATAATCACTTCAATAAAACCATAAATGACTTCCGGGAAACTTACCGAACCTTCAACATTTAACAAGTGAGTCATCCAGCTAAAAAGCGTCGCCGCCACCTCCGGCGCCAAGCCAACGACAAACGCGCATACGACATACCAAATACCCATAGTTGCAGTCGCAGCTAAGGCAAATTTGTTTGTGTTTAATTCCATGTTTTTAAATCTTATTTAACTATTTAATTTTAATTCGACCTTTACCCCCACACCTATACATAGGTGTGGGGGTTTATTTTTATACTCCGCAACTGGCGCCCCCGCGATTTTCCGGGGGAGTAATTCTGCTCAAAATCCGCTGGTAGCCGGAAGCGCTGGAATAATCTTTTCCCAAAACTTCTTTGGGGTCGGCTTTGGCAAAATCCAACCCGCGAGATTCAAAATATCTTTTTATGTTTTCGTACTCCTCCGGAAACCAGTAAGAATTAACAACCAGCGCCGTACGGTACATTTCTTCCTCGGAAACGCCTTGCGAGGCCATGAGCTCCAAAAGCCCCAGCATGGCCATTCCATGATTGCAGTCCGGGAAATACGTTGGATTGTCACAACAAGGGCGATAGATATTTTTGCTTATGCGTTCAACTAATTTCTGTTGCTCCGACGTCAAGACAATAAACGGGTGACGGCTGTAATGATTCATCGCATCGCCTTCCGCCAAAGTCCATCCGCCCGTTGAGGCAAAGTTGCCCGCTCCGCCATAGCGCGGATTTGCCATTTCTCCTCTCTCTAAAATATCATTTTTTGCGCCGAGCCCCAACGCCCACAAAAGATTCAAAATCATTCCGGAATTCCCCGAAGTGATTTTGATGTTGCCGTTATTTTCGCCGTAAAGCAAACTTCTCGTCTCATCTCGGCCTGCATAGAGCGACTCAAATCTTTCTCCGTCAATCACGCCTGCGTTTATCATTTTTGCTCCGAGATCGCCCCAGCGAACCGGCAAGACAGCTTCTTCGGGGCCGGAAGTATTTATCGTTTGCGGAACACCGGAAACTTTCAAGCCGGTTACATACACGTATGAGCCGGCAACGGCAAGCGCCGAGATAGATCGGAAGAGCGTCGTGTAGGGAAAGAGTGTGGAAGG
>CAZVKF010000007.1:0-10084 GCA_964627585.1 uncultured Candidatus Saccharibacteria bacterium
AAATCTTTTTGGAATTTTTCTTCGTCAAATGTAAACCCGCTTCCCAGAAATCTTACAATCGTACGAACATCGGTCTCCGCATTTTTTAAGCATACCGAAGCTCCGGGAGAAGGAGTGGTCACAAATATGATGTTATCGCCGATTATTTTCGCCTCACCCATCTGCAGCGTTTTGGTTTTCAGGTTTATAACTTGAGGACGTATTCCTCCAAGGCCTTTCCCGAATTTCAACATGCGATACTTCATCGAAGGAATAATTTTCCTGACTTCGCTGAGAAAAAGCCATTTCCCCATAATCGGCATATCGTAAACAGCATTTTTCATGACAAAAGCAAAAAGAGTCCAATCGGACAAAACCCGAAACAGGCTTATTAGACCTCGGATGGTAATTAGCGGCGTTTTAAGGAAATCGAATATGGTTTTATATTTGTGCCTCTCCAACAGCGGAAGGACTTTGGCGGTCGGTCCATATCTGGTTTCGTTTGTGTGAACTACGTCGGGATCACCGTGAATTGCCGCAAAAGGGATTTTTTCTATTTGCATCGTATAAACTTTACCGTTTAAAAGTTTATCGGAAAAATAGAAGCTGCCGGCAACGGGCAATATGCCCAGTTCTTCGCCGTAGCCCAATGATTGCGCAAAAAGCAAACTGTACGGACCGGAAGCCGCCGCGACAACCCTGGACTTAAGAATTTCCTTTTCCGTTTTCACGACATAAACTCCGTTTTCCTTTTCGATCGCCTTGACTTCGGTGTCGAAAAACAAATCTATGACTTTGTCCGTACCGAAAGAATCCGCCAGGAAGGATTCGGAAAGTTTCTGATAATTAATCGCGTAGCCGTTGTCACTCAAAAGCGCCAAAAGTTCCTGGCCGGTATTTCTTCCTTCCGTAATCTTCGGTTCTATTCTTGAAATCTCCTCCTTGTCGATTCTTTTCAAATTCGGGTATGCATTCCGAAACGTGCGGTAGCGCTCTTCCAGCGTCCGTACTTCATCTTTGCCTACGGCAAGAACCATTTTATGCGTTTTTCTGAAAAGATTCCTTTCTTTCCGCTTTTCCACGTATTGAACCATCATTTCGGCGGCCTCTTTTAATACCAGGGCCTTATCAAACGGATAATTGGTTTCTATGTCTCCGAAATGCAGCGTCTGGCTGTTGTTGGCGGGGCTGGAATTGACCTGTGCGACCCGGCCGTATTTCTCCACCAGCGCAATGCGCCGGACATTCGTATAATTACTCAGCATGAAAAGAATCGCGGTTCCGGTCACGCCGCCGCCGATAACGATAACGTCGTATTCTTTGAACTCGTTCATCCGTGTTCCTTATTTTTAATACGTTAAAATGCTGCCTATAAAATAACGGGGTTTGCCTTATTTTTCAAGAAGGCGGGGGTAAAACAAAAAAACCGCTGGGCCAACCATGCAGTTTTAAATACCGATAATCGCATCTACTGACCTTCTCTGCTGTCCTGCCCC
Source organism: uncultured Candidatus Saccharibacteria bacterium (assembly GCA_964627585.1). Taxonomy (GTDB): domain Bacteria; phylum Patescibacteriota; class Minisyncoccia; order UBA6257; family GWB1-45-9; genus CAZVKF01. Next base: position 1,476 of record CAZVKF010000007.1, read on the forward strand.
CTAACGAATTGGCGGATGAGAGACTCGCCGTCGCGCGGAGATAAATTAAATTTTAGACTTGCTTGATCTGCTAATTTTAATTTTGAAGCCGATGGATTTTCCTTAAGACGTTCTTTAGCCCAAATTAAGGCTTTTTGAAGCGGTGTATCCATCATTACCACAACTCCCCCCTCTATTTAATTTTTTTAGAACTTAAGAAGGATAACAAATGAAATATCTTCTGTCAACCCCTTTCTGCTGTTATACCTATGCTTTCTCAACCTCATCAAAGTCGACCCAGAGATCGGCTTTATAACCGTCCGGAAACAAGAAAGACACCATCATGTCCTGTATTGATCCTCCGATACGCTTTATCTCGCCCTCCATAGACGGCAATACGCTTCTATCTCTGCCCTCGGCTCCTCTAACGGTCATCGGCATCAAGGGGTGGATCTTCATGCCTACTTTAAAACCATCTTTCTCGTAAGCCCCGGGTATATTTTCGCCCAACTCTTTCATGGATAAATTATACCATACGCCTAAGAGTTGCTATAGTTTGATCGTAAGTCGCGCGGTCAACCGGATACGGAGTTGCATCCTTTCCGCCGTGCGCAAAGGAGTAGCGCGCCGGATCATTGTATGACGGTTTTGCGCCGTAAATAACCTCCGCCACCAAAGCCAAGGCGCGGATAGTTTTGGGTCCGACACCTTGGGTGGCCAGTAGCGATTCGTAGTTTTGAGGCCGTTCATCGCAAAGCTTCCAGAGGATTTTCTCAAGATACTTGTTGTGAGAAAAATTTTCGCGCAGTACCGGATGGCTGCGGAATTCCGTGTCCTCAAGGTGAAGCAGTGAAAGCTGTTCTCCGCCTACTTTAAATCGCGCCGCCGTCGAATATGGCGTAGAATACTTCTCCAAAAGCTTGATGTCCTTCATCAAAACACTGAAGCTCTGCGCTAAAAGTTCGGTACTTATATTTCTTGCCTGTTCGCTTTCCCGGGCCGTCAGATTTAAAACGCTCTGCAGCCTTGCGCCGCTTACGATGCCGGAATGCGGCTCGCAGACCAGGTCTTTAACGTTCTCGGAATGCCAGTGGTAACGCCGCGCGGTCTGGGCTCCGGTGTTCATGCCCTGCTGTACGACGGTCCACGCGCCGTTCTTTGTAAAGAAAAAAGAATGATGATAAATCTGAAATCCGTCTTGAATCAAAGCGCTGTCAACTTTGGCGCTCATCCGCGAATTATAGATTAGATTACGCGTGTTTGGCTCGGGAAGTCCGATACGCTCGCCCCAGTTATAAATTTCATCCGGCGTTCTCCGAGAGGTTTTTCCTTTTCCGCCACAAATGAAAACTCCGAGCTCTTTTTCTTCGCCCCGTATGGCTTCTTTAAGGGCGGCGGTGAGTATGGTGGTCAGGCCGGAAGCGTTCCAGTCAAAAGCCAAGACCGTTCCCAGCGACTGAAACCACACCGGATCCCCTATTCTCTTTATGAGCGCATCCGAGCCCTCTTCCGCAATAATAGCGTGAATCATCTGTCGGCCCAGTTTAACCATGCGCTCAAAAAGCCAGCGGGGGCATTTCCCGTAATCAAGCGTGAATGTAGCGATACCGCGCTGTATCATTTGTTTCCTTTTAAATTTAACGCTTCGGAATTAATACAGAATCTCTTTCCTGTAGGCTTAGGACCGTCGTTAAACACGTGTCCCAGATGCGAACCGCAGCGGCCGCATACGACTTCGGTTCTTTGCATTCCGGCACTGTCATCGGGCTTTAATTCCACTTTATTTTCGGAAATCGCAGACCAGAAACTTGGCCAGCCCGAGCCGGATTCGTATTTGGCGTCGGAAGAAAAAAGCTCGTTGCCGCAAGCCGCGCAGACATACATGCCTTTATCGTCTGTTTTGTAATATTTTCCGGTAAAAGGCGGCTCTGTTCCTTTCTCGCGTAAAATGCGGTACTGCCCGGGAGTAAGTATTTTCTTCCATTCTTCTTCGCTTTTTAAGATTTTATCGTCGAGATACTGCTGGTGATATTCTTCCGCGGGATAGAACGCGCCAGCCGCGGTTATTTCGGTAGTAATCGGTTTTTTATACTTTCCAGATTTTCCGAGGGCCTCTTTCGATTCCCAGGCGAGCCGCTCCTGTTCCGGCGTAAGAAAAAATATCGCTGAGCGGTATTGAGCGCCGATATCCGGACCTTGGCGGTTAAGTTGGGTGGGGTCATGAATATTCCAGAAAATTTCGAGGAGTTTGTCGTAGGAAATCTGCGACGGATCGTATTCGACCTCCACCGCCTCGGCATGGCCGGTTATATCCGAGCAAATCTGTTCGTAAGTCGGGTTGGACATACTTCCGCCGGTATAGCCCGCTGTCGTTTTCAAAACTCCCTTCTCGTGGCGAAACGCCTCTTCCACCTTCCAAAAGCACCCCGCCGCAAAAATTACCTTTTCCGTCTTCATGTTTTAATTATACCCCATTGCGCTGGCAGTTCGGACAAAAATGCGTGCCGCGGCTTCCCACAACTATTCGTCTTATGGATGCGCCGCAACGCGTGCACGGCTTCCCTTTCCTGTCGTAAACTTTCAGCCGAAGAACGGAGCTGCCCTCCCGGCCGTCAGGCATTATCCAATTTCGTATAGTATTGCCTTCGGCGGCAAGAATCCGCCGTATGACCTTTTTCATGCAGACGTACAGCCGTGCAATATCGCCGTTTGAAAACTGCTCTGCCGGAAAACGCGGATGGAGTTTGGCTTCCCACAAAGTTTCGTCAACGATAATATTCCCAAGTCCGGCGATAACATCCTGGCGCAAAAGAAGCGGCTTAAGCATGCCGCGGTGTTTTTGGAGCCGACTGTCGAATTCCGAAAGCGAAATCGAAGCGGCATCCGGCCCGAGAGTGCGCATATATTTATCGCCTTTCATTTCTTGCGGCGTTCCGTACCACACAACGCCGAACTTGCGCGGGTCACTGAACCATAATTCTTCCCCGCCTGAAAACTTCCAATGAAAGTGAACGTGCTTGCGGTCGGTATGGACAGGAAGTGTGTCCGGTCTGCCCCACAGGAGCGACCCAGACATGCGCAGATGCAAAGCGAAATAGCGCCCGGCCGGACCGGAAACGTACATGAAAAGCACTTTGCCGTGCCTTCCCAGCCGCGTAATTTTGCGGCCGCGAACCTCTTTCTTTATGGCCCGTATTTTCAAAACGCTTTTGAGGCCGTAGCCAGCCTGCCTGCCGGCCTTGCTCTGTCGAAGCGGGCTACGCGAAGGCGATGCAGGCAGGTCGGTTGAAAAATCCGAAATCCGCTTACCGACAATTTTCGGCCGCAATACGCGCATCGTTAATTCAACCTCCGGAAGTTCGGGCATTTTAAAAAGTATTTATATTATAACTTGTAAGAATTACAAGCGTTGTTCACACTTTTACATATCATATCCCGCAGGCAATAAGCACGAAAACACGCTATCAACCCAGCCCTTTCTGTGAAAGGGCTGGGTTGCGCTTGCTCTCGGGCTCGCTCGCCCCAAGGGCTTTCTCTAAGCAGAATGTCTCGGAGGCTGAAAAAGCTTGGTATCCGTAAGGATTTTTTCGGCCGAGAGCAAGCCCCGGCTTTTCGCTGGAAAAAGCCGAGGGCGGTTCTGCGTGAGAAAGCCCTTGGGGCACCATGCCCGCTCGCCCTGCGAGACAGTTTTCTTAGCTCATTGCCTGCGGGATAATGTAAACAACGCTTGTAATTCTTACAGATAACTTATCATTAAAGTCGCTATCGCAGAATTGACGTATCGCCGTTTAAATGCTATAATTTGTAGCAACCAATTTCCTTAACAAGGAGGAATATGTATGGTTTTGATGGCGTGTTTGATAGTTTTGGTCGGTTTTTTATGGGGCGGATGGCCGCTTATGGTAAAGGCCGCCGGAAACCACGGCTTGATGGATTTAGTCACCCTTACCGCTTCGGCGACGCTAACGGTTGCGATAACCGCGCTTTTGTCGGGCGATGTGGCTTTGCCCCCTCAACCGTCTATGACGTGGTTGGGCATCGCCGGCGTACTGGTAGGAACCGGACTTCTTGCTTTCAGCCATGTTACGACAAGTCCACTTATGGAAGCATCGGTTTCGATACCTATTATGGACGTCGCGATGCTGATCGTAACCGCTGCCGGAGGAATATATTTTTTCCAGGAATCCCTGACGCCGCAGAAAATGATCGGCATCGCTCTTCTCGTTGTCGGCATTCTCTTCTTGCGGCCAACCTCGTAATCGCGGCGCAAGTCATAGCAAAAAGGTCTCCTCAAAAGGGAGACCTTTGCATTTGCATGCTTATTCTTCGGGAAGCTTCTTCGGATCAAGGGCTTCGAACTCTTTTATCAGCGCCGCCGCCTCTTCCCCGACACGATCTGCCTCGACTTTATCAAGAACGGCGTCCTCGATGTAAATCGGGCACGGCACGCGAAGCGCGAGAGCTATGGCGTCGCTGGGCCGGGCGTCTGCAATAATCTCTTCTTGGCCGCGTTTCATATGAATCTCCGCGATAAAAGTGTTTTCCCGCATATTCGACACTACGACTTTTTCTACTTTGACGTCCAATTGCGAAATCATGTTTCTCATCAAGTCGTAAGTCAGCGGACGATTTGTTTCAACTTTCTCAAGGCCCATCTGGATAGAGATCGCCTCAAAAACTCCGACATAAATCACCATGGTTTTATCGCCGGACAAGGCATTAAGCGTTACGCTCGCCGAGCCCGATTGCGGATAAAATAAAACCTTTTCTACCCGAAATTCGACTTCCATTGCCCCTTCCTCCTTCTTGCCTAAATTTTATAGGAACAAATAAAATAATATATCGAGCAAAATGTAAAGTCAATAAAGCTGACCCTGCGCCAAGAGCGCAGGGTATCTGGGCAGCTTTGTTCCTTAAGGTGTCGGCTCCGCCGACGTATATTGGTATTTACTCATACTCCGCGGTAAACCGCGGAGTATTCGTTTGGAATAAAATCCTGTACAAAACTAACTGGTTATTGACACTCCGGCAATGAGCAATGCCGTAACCGCCATGCCCGCTCGGCCTCAGAGCCGCGCGAGAAGCATGGCGGTTACGGCATAACATCCGTCAACAAGGCGTGAGAAATGTACAGAATCTCCTTGACAAAAAATTATTTTTGGCTTACAATACACAAAATTTTTATTATCCATCCTCCGTAGCCGTAGCGATAGCTATGGAGAAAAAAAGTGCACATCGAAAAAACAATAAGGAGGTAACTCGAATTGAGAATGACAGCAATCACGGTATTGACCGCACTCGCCGTTCTGCTGACGTTGTCCGGAACGCTCCAGCACGACGCTTACGAAACGGCCATGATCAAAGTGCGGATAGCTCAAGAGAAAGAACGCCTTAAGCGCGTGAGATTTGAAGAATGGAAAAGCGGGGTGCCTGAACAAGCCGAGTATGTGCGCATAAAATACGGGAAGCCCGTAATGCTCGCTTCGAAAGAGCACCGCATAAGTCCTAAAGTCGTTATCGCAGTCATAGTCACCGAAAGCGGCGGCAGAAAATGCGCGGTTTCGAACAAAAAAGCCGTGGGGCTGATGCAGCTCCGGCCGATTGCGGCAAAGGAGGTGGGAACGGACGTTAAAGGCCTTTGCCACCCCGATAAAAACATCGCTGCCGGCACTGCGTACCTTAAACGGCTGAGGACGCATCACAGGTTCAAACGGCTTGATGAAATCCTCCTGGCATACAATCGCGGCCCCGTAGAAGCCGCGGAATTGCTGGGAAACGGCTACGCACCCGAACAAGATGAGTACGTCAGGAAAGTAAAGTTTGTCATGGCGCAGCTCAAGTAACGATTTGTAAAAGATAAAGGATGCTCTTTGCGGAGCATCCTTTTTTGTTCAAAATCAAAAACTCTTCGTCGCCTTGATTGGAATGTCAAGAATTTCTGCGTCAATGTCGGGATCGTTTTCAACAGCCAATCTGATCTGAAGCGCCGTCTGGTGATGCAAAAATCTTTGCCAGAACTTCTGCGGAATCACTTCCGGCATCACGACGATTATCGTATCGTCCCTCCACAACTTTTCGGTATTTTTCAGATAATTTAGGATAGGCGCAATCAAATCGCGGTATTCCGACACGACCACATCAATCGCGACGTCGGGCACGTAATGCCGCCACTCCCGTTGTATTTTTTCCGCATCTTTTGCGTCAAACGCGACGTGGAATACTCGCAGATGCGCCGGCTGGAAAGATTTAGCGAACTGCACCGCGCGCAAAGCGGCGCGGTTTACGTCCGGAATGAGGACAATCATGGTTTTTTCCAACATAATTCTATCTTGATGACGATCTTTAATTTCCAGCAGCCGCCCCAACGACAAGTAATGCGTTTTGATGCCTTTCATCATCAGTATCAAGAGAACGATGGACGGTACGAGTATCCATGCGCCGTGGAGAAATTTGGAGTAAAGCACGATTAAGAAAACCGCCGAAGCCGCAACGCAGCCCAAGGCATTAATGAAAACGTGCTTCTGCTGACCCTCTCCCTTTTTGAGCCAATGCACCACCATCCCGAGTTGCGACAGCGAGAATCCGAGAAATACTCCCACGGCATAAAGCGGAATAAGCGCATGAACGTCTCCGTTAAAAACGTAGATAAGGAAAACGGCGGCGGCCGAAAGAATGATTATGCCGTTCGCAAATACCAGCCGCGCTCCCAAAGCGTGGAACTGCTTGGGCAGATAGTCGTCTTCCGCCAAGCGCGACGCCACTCTCGGGAAATCGGCGAAAGGAGTATTGGCGGCCAAAAGCAAAATCAAAGCGGTAACTCCCTGAACCGCGAAGTACGGGATGCTGGACCCGAAAAGAGAACGCGCGACCTGAGAAACAACCGTTTCTCCGGCCGCCGGAACTATTCGTCCCCAATAAGCCATAACAGTTATGCCGAGAAATACGGCCGATAGAATAAGCGCCATCCGCATAAGGGTCTTTGCCGCATTCGCGGCTTCGGGCGATTTAAAGGCCTGAATTCCGTTGGAAGTCGCCTCTATTCCGGTCATGGCTGTACAGCCGGCGGCGAAAGCATGCAGAAGCAAAACTGCGCCTATGGCACTTGAAACGTGGGAAACGGCAGCCGCTGCGGGAGCGACGGGGAAAGTCCCGCTTAGATAACGGAATATGCCGTAGCCGATCATCGCAAGAAACACCAAAATGAAAGCGTAAGTCGGCATCGAAAAAATTCTTCCGGATTCGCGCACGCCGCGAAGATTGGCCCACATCAGAAAAACTATTACGGCTATGCCGATGCCAATGCGATGGGGGAAAAGCCACGGAACCGCCGACGTAATGGCGGCAACGCCAGCCGTAACCGACACCGCAGCCGTGAGAACATAATCGATGAGTAACGAAGAAGCGCCGACCAGCGACGGCAATTCGCCCAGATTCTCCCGCGCCACATTATAAACGCCGCCTCCCTGCGGATAAGCGAAAATAACCTGCCGATACGAGACGCTGACGATCAAGATAAGAAGCGAGATGGCAATGGCTATCGGTATTGAGATAAATGAACCAAGGACGGCCGAACCGGCTAATGCAATAAGAATTTCCTCAGTGGCGTAAGCCGTGGAAGAAAGCGCGTCCGAGGCGAAAATAGCAAGCCCCTGCGAATTAGTCAGGCGTTCATTATGCTGGGCTTTGGTGGCAAGCGGCCTGCCGAGGATGTATTTCTTCCAACCCCGCATCTGCCCTCCCGATTGTCGTATTATTGATTTTTTCATGGTCTGTTGCCGATACTACAATAAGATGCGGCAAATTTGCAACCTTTATAACCTGAAAAAGATTTTTGCCTTATAAAATTCTATCAGCAATATCTCGGCAAGGCTGATGCCGATAACCATAAACCAGTCAATTAATCCCAGCGGCTGAGTAGTTAAAAGTTTTTGCAGGGGCGGAAAATAAATAGCTCCGGCAAGCAGAATCAAGCTAATAGCTACGCCGCCGACCAAATAATAGTTGGAAAATATATCCTTTCTGAAAACCGTCCTTTTAAACGAACGGACGCTAAAGGCGAAGATCAAAGAGTCAATGCCCATAAGGGCGAATACTATTGTTCTCGTTCTATCTAAATCTTCCGTAATCCGTAAGAGGAAGAAAAAGGAAAGGAACGCCGCCAAGCCGCTGATAAAGAAAATGGCGGTCATCCAAAGTTTAAGAGGCCTATGCAATATCGGTTCTTCGGGATTTCTCGGTTTTTCGTCCATTACTCCTTTTGTTTCCTGCTCGGTGGTAAGAGCAATATCAGGAAATCCGTCCTCAACAAGGTTTATCCAAAGAATCTGGGCAGGCAATAATGGAAGCGGAAACCCCATTGCCATGCTCCCTAAAAACAGAAAGAGTTCGGAAAAGTCGTCGGCAACTAAATATACAAATACTTTACGAACATTCTCAAAACTAACTCTGCCCTGCTCGATAGATTTAATGACTGTTTTGAAATTGTCATCCAATAAAACCAAATCAGCCACCTCCTTTGCCACATCCGTGCCAGAACCCACCACCACCCCAATATCGGCAGATTTAAGAGCAGGAGCGTCATTAACGCCGTCGCCCAACATTGCCACGATTCTGCCTTGCGCCTGCAATTC
>CAZVKF010000007.1:10094-17957 GCA_964627585.1 uncultured Candidatus Saccharibacteria bacterium
TGCCACCACTTCGCCATTAGCTTGAAGAGCGTCAACAATTCTTAACTTATGTCGCGGAGACACGCGAGCATCTATGGAAATGTGCGTTGCTTTTTCTTTCAACTCGTCGTCGCTTATTGTTTCCAAATCTTTGCCCTCCATTATATTTTCATCTTCTGCCTCAATACCCACTTCCTCGGCAATGGCTTTGGCAGTAAGTTTATGATCTCCCGTAACAATCACGGTACGAATACCAGCTTTTTTGGTAATTGCAATTGACTCTTTTGCATCTTGGCGAAGCGGGTCTTTGAGAGCGATAAAGCCAACGAGCGAGAGCTCTTTTACTAATTCTTCGGCGAGATTCTGATATTTTGTTTTGGAATCGTAGTCCTTATGGGCGCAGGCAAGAACTCGCAGTCCCTTTTGCGTAAGCGTCTCAAATTTTACTACCAATTTATCTGCCTCGGCTGTGCCTAGTTTTTCTTTTCTGCCGTCAATATCCAAATCAATGGAGCGGGCGATAATTTCTTCTGGCGCCCCAATAACATAGAGTGTATTTTGATTTTCGTTTTTGCGATGAAGCGCTGCTGCGAATTTGTTATCCGATTCAAAAGTGATTCTGTCGAGCAACGGGTATTGTTTTTCAAGCTCTTTTTTGTTCAAACCCGACTGCATTCCCGCCAGAAGCAGCGCTTGTTCGGTTGGTCTGCCTCGCACCACCCATTCTTGCAGTTCCGCTTCTGGATTTTCTACGAAGGCGTCGTTTGTCAAAGTGGCGATTTTCAAAGCCGAAATATGCGATTCAACGCCGTTAGCGTTTTCGCCTTTGGCAAGCCCGTCAATGTTGTCGCTCATCAGCTCTCTCGTGCTCGTTAAAATGTGGCTCACCCTCATTTTTCCTTCCGTGAGAGTTCCGGTTTTGTCGGTGCAAATAACAGTTATGCTTCCCAATGTCTCCGTGGCGGCGAGTTTTCTTACCAGACCGTTCTGTTTGAAAATGCGCCGCATCCCCAAAACCAATATGACGGTAATGGCTGGAAGCAATCCTCCGGGGATGGCTGAAACCGCGAGGGCCAGTGAAGCGACAAAAATATCGGCAAAAGATTTTTCCGTAAAGTAGCCGATGATAACAATGGCAAAGATGATGGAAAGAATAAACGCGCCAAGTATTCTGGAAAGTGAAGCGATCTTTTGCTGAAGCGGGGTTTTGCGCTCTTTGGTTTCTTTGAGAAGCGACACGACTTCGCCGATTTGCGTATTGATGCCGGTTGCGACAACCACTATTGTCGCCCGCCCTTCTTCCACAATCGTGCCCATAAAAGCCATATTCGTTCTTTCTGGAAGCGGAATGGATTTAGGAAGCGCATCATCGGCTTTCTTTTCAACTGCTTGCGATTCGCCCGTTAAACTTGCTTCGTTTATCTTTAAATTTTTTGTTTCAATGATGCGACCATCTGCCGGCACTTTATCTCCCGCTTTTAAAAGAACCGCGTCGCCAACCACTAATTCCTCGCTATCAATTTCTTTTTCGTAGCCGTCCCGCCAAACTCTCGCCCTTATCTTCACCATTTTCTTTAGAGCAAGAAGTGATTGATTGGCTTTGTTTTCTTGATAAAAGCCGACGGCGGTGTTAATGAGCAAGACGACCATGATAAAGATGGTGTCCGAGTAGTGTTTCAACAGGGAAGAAATAACAACAATCGTAAGCAGAATATACATCAACGGGCTATTAAACTGGCTCAAAAACAGCCGTATCCTGGAATACGGTTTTTCTTGAGGGAGAGTATTTCGTCCGAGTTCTTTAAGCCGCCTCATCACCTCTGAACTGGCGAGGCCGTCTTTTTTGCTTCCTGTCTCGGTGAATATTTTTTCTAATGGAGTTGCGTGCCAATTTTTACGCATATCGTTAATTTTACAGAACTTTCTTCCGTATCGCTATACTAAGTATTAAAAAGAAAAACCGGATTTTATCCGTTTTTTCTTTTCCTAATTCAAAAAATATCGCTTAGGCCGAGCAGCACTTGCACATGCCTTTGCCGAGCTTCATAGCTCCGCCGATGATCACCAGAATCGGCCATCCGACATTCACCACATTCCAGCCCCACCAGCCGAGATTTCCGCCCAAGAAAAGAAGACCGAAAAGGACAACTAGAACAGGCAGAATCTTGTGGTGCGGACATTTGCAAACGCCTCCCATTTGTCCGTCCATCATGATTTTAATTTTTGCATATTACCCAAATACGACCTTTACTCTATTGTAACATTTTTTAACTTTTTAAAAGCAAAATAGGATGCGGTGCATCCTATTTTAAAATTAGTGAATTTATAATCCTGGCCACTTCCTGCGGTGAAAGGCGGCTGCCGCTTGCGCGCGGAGATCCGCCGATGGTATTTCCTCCGCCCCATTTTTCCGCCTCGCCATCTTCTCTGTCCAGGGTTTCGAGAATTATCGGAACGTCAAAATCGACGAACTGAGACATTTTCCCGATAGTGTAAGACCATCTTCCGTTCGGCATTTCCCGAACTGCAACATAAGCTCTGATGCCGTCCGCGAACATGCCGGTTCTTGCGTTTACGCCGATCTCGCGGACCAAATGCCAGCCGTTTCCGCCGCCTAACAGTTCATAACGGGTATCCAAAGGGACGCTTTTACCTCTTCCGCTTAGGTACGCCATTATCCTGTGACCTACATCCGCGACGACTCCTTCAAAAGCATTCGTTTCTCTTTTATCAATCTCTCCGCTGACACGGAATCGCCGATACGGTTCAAAAATCCATGCCAGTTCCTGAAGAATAGGGGCGGACGGAGGAATCGGATAAGCTCCAGCGGTGGCGTCCATCAGCTCTTCCACCGAAACCAGTCTGTTAAGTAATGGATTGATCGCATGGCTTGAAATATGTGAATGGCTTAACAGAAACCACGAAGTACAGACATCCTCGTCGCAATCGTTTGCGTATACCTCTGCGCGAGGATTGCCCCTCCATGAGAATAGCTCGAAAAATCCCTGCCTTATGGCTACCAAGACCTGGGCGCAAGTGGCTCTGGTGGCGAACCGATCCACTTCTTCGTGATGATTGAAATTCGCACGCGGTCCCGATGCGTCAAAACGCGGACCGGCCGATACAAAGCCGTCAATCGCGACGGAATAAGGCGGCGTTTTGCGGCAAAACTCCTCCCATGTCATAACGGGTTCCAACGGCTTCATGTGAAGCACGACTGACATAAAAATCTCCTTTTTTAAGAACTACGAAATATAGTTTTGTGGTTATTGCTGCGGATGTCAAGGCGCACGGTTTCGCGCGAATTAGTCCGTTGATTTATCAGTATTTCCATGCTATAAGTAACCGATTGTTCATTTAAAAAACAGATTGGGAGGTGCTGATTGGACGAGAAAAGAGCCGTCCGCAATCTTCAGAAATTCGTGCGTATGCTGATAAAAGCCGGTGTCAACGACAAAGCCGGATACCGCGATTGGCGCAAGGAAAAGAAAAACGAAGCGGCTATGGCGCGGCTTTTCGCCTACAGGAAAACCGACAAGAAAATGCCGAGCGTTACCGCGCTGGTCAGCGTATTTTTCCACCCGACTGAGCCGTTCGTCGGTCTTAACTACACGCCGGTGGCCCATAACACCCTTCACGGCTTTCCGGAAGGATGGACTCCGGTTCTGCGGCTGTGCCGCGGAATCATCTTTGACCGCGAAGGCAACTTGGTGGCCAAGCCATTCAATAAATTTTTCAATTACGGCGAAATGCCGGAAACGAAAAATCTTCCCGATGAGCCGTATGACGCGACCCTGAAACATGACGGCCACCTCGGAATCATATTCAAGTATAAAAACAGGTTTTTCATAACTACGCGCGGAAGTTTCGCAAGCAGGACCTCCGTTGTCGCGGCTGAAATGCTCGCGGACTGCGCCGACAAAAACAACTGGGAAGCAAGATTCCCTTCCAAACTTACGGTTCTTGCGGAAATAATTCATCCGATAACGAAAGTTCATCTGAATTACGGCAAAAAGGAAAAGTTCGTCCTGATAGGTGCTTACAGTATCGCGACTCTTGAAGACATGGATCATGCTTCGCTTTCCGTACTCGGCAAAATGCTCGGACTTGAAGTGACTGAACGCTGGAGCGGCGAATCGCTTGAAGACCTCAAAAAATTGATGAACGACCTTTCGGTCATGGATAAAGAGGGCTATGTCGTCCGGTTCCAAAGCGGCCTGCGGGTGAAATTCAAGTTCGCCGCGTACATCAACCGCATGGTGGAAGACAAGCTCAGCTACAACTACATCATGAAGCGGATGATTTCCGGCAATTTGGACAGGATGATAAAAAATCTTCCCGAAGAGATTTACGCCAAAGCGCAGGAAATGATGAAAGCCCTCCGGCGCGTGCAGAGCCGTCCATTCGCCAAGTTTTCCGAAAAAGAAAAACGGCAATACCTCTATGATCTCGTGCCGAAAGAAAAATCAACCTCCTATTACCGCGGCATCTGCCGCGAATTCCTGAAACACGTTGAAAAACAGCCCGGTTAGGGCTGCTTTTTATTTTCGCTCGAAAGTTTTCTTGCACTTGGGACATCTCATATCCGTCAGGCGAATTTTGCATGCGGGGCAATAAAAGTAAAAGCAGGTGCTTTGCATGTCCGGCACAAATCCGCACTTACGGCAAAATCCGTTATCCAAACGTTCGGTGCAGGGAGGGTCGTCGTGATGTAAAACCATTTCCGCGTATTTGTTCTCTAGGTGCTTGGTGTAAAGACCGTAATCAACATCCTGTCTGACGCCCACGGCATTGATGAAATCCGCCAGCAAGGCGTCAATGAATCTCCGGGTTAACGGCAAATTCTTCCGCAACTTTGAAATATCGTCCGCGGAAAGAGCGTTCTTGTGTTTGTTGCGCGCAACCGACACCGACGCGAGCGCCTTTTTACGATACCTCTTCGCTTCCTCGGTCAGAAGATTCAAAAGCTCGCCCTTAGTCATCTTTTCCCTCTTTAATTTTCAAAGATAGCCGTATCATACGGCTAAATCTCAACAGGGTCAAATCTTTCTTCCCTCGCCCCCGGCTTTACGGTTACGAAAATTTTCATACTGATTGGCTGACTTCCGGCAACGACGTGCAATCGGAAAAATGCTTCATTCCCGGCTTAAATATCAGTTCGGCGCCAAGCTTTTCTTTCAATACGCCGGCTTGTTTGACCGGAACATAAGGATCGTCATTGGAATAAATCGCGGTGAAATAACCGGCTTTGGATTTTATTTTTTCAAAATCCAGCGGCGTTTCAAAAAAGTTTTTCAATTCTTTGTATCCCAAATCATCCGTAAACCCTGCCACAAAAACCACTCCGCCGACTTTTTCTTCGCGGCCAAGCGATTCCAGATACCGCATTATTGCGGCACAACCGATGCTGTGACCGATAAGATACAAATCCCGGTCGGGTTTGCCGGCGATTTCTTTCAGCTTCGGGAGCCAAAGCGAAAGTTTCGGCGTTTCGGCTTCCGGCATTTCCGGCACCGACACCTCGAACCCCATACCCTCAAGCTCTTTTTTGGTCCGGGGATACCAGCAATAATCCGGATATCCTTCCCAGCAATGAACTATAATGGCTCTTTTCATAAATTTATTATTCCATTGAACAACCAGGCGCGCACACTAAAAGGCGCTAATGCGCCTTTGTGATTTCCTTCGTGAACTTCTTGAGAAGCTCGGGTCTGTATTTATTCAGAATAGCCAGAAATTCAACCACTTCTTCCTCGGATTGCAGAACGACTTTATCGGACAGAACTTTGACTTGCTCATCCGTAAATTCCTCGTCAGAAATACACGCAAGTTTGAACTGTTCAAGAGTAAAGGTGCTCTTGTTAAGCGGACACAAGAAATCCGGATGTTCGTTTCCGTGAACCGGACATTTCGTGTTCAAACCCATTGTTCCTCCCCCTTTATTTTAAGAATTCGACGAACTTAAAAATAAATAGCATCTATGTGCTATTTTGTCAAATTTGCCGTATACATTTGGCGGATTCCGGAGGCGGGTTATAATAACTTCGGCATATTGAAAACCGGGAAAGGAAAAAATGTTGAGGCATTTTTGGATTGCGGCATCTACGGCGATTCTAATATCTGCCGCGTTCGGCGCCACACCGTCTCGGGCAGAACGTCTTGACGATGCCGAGATCGGCATTCTGGTACTGGCTCACGGAGCAAGCCCGGAATGGAATAAAACCATAGAAAAGGCGGTTGCGGATGTCCGCGGCGGCTATAAGAAAATCGTCGTTTTCGGAATGGGAGACAGTACAAGCATTCAGACGGGTATTGATGCGCTTGAAAAATCCGGAGTAAAGGCCATCGTCGTTATTCCGCTATTTCTCTCCTCGCACAGCGAGATGTACAGGAACATGGAATACGTGCTCGGAATCCGCGAGGAGCCGGATGTGCTTTTCTGGATTCTTATGTCCGGCGGGGAAGAAAACGGCCACACCGAGCATGGAGCGGATATTTTGGAACGGGCAAAATTCTCCGTTCCCAATGCCGTTGCAGGGGCCATCAATTACCATCCGCTGATCGAGGCAATTCTGGCCGCACGAAACGGAGAAGCGCTCGGAAACAAAAAAGACGCAAGTATTTTTCTTCTCGCTCACGGCCCCATATCGGCAGAGGACAACTTCGCGTGGCTTCGGGATCTGAATATTTATGCGGCGGGTCTTTCCGGAAAGTTTCCCGGAATTCGATTTTTCGTTCGCACCTTCAGGGATGACGCGCCGTCGTTCATCAAGGATCGGGCCATCCGGCAGATTAAAGAAACGATGGAGCGCGAAAAAGAAGTAGGTCGGGCAGTCATCGTCGTTCCTTATCTTCTGGCCCCCGGGGGACGGGAAGAGGAAATAAAGAAAATTGCCGGAGATTGCGGCTGTACGGTTTACTTAAAAACCCTCCTTCCTCACGAAAACATTTCTCGCTGGATTTCCGAACAAATAAAGTTGAGTGATTCGGTTAAGCGATAACACTTCGACACGCACTCGAAGTGTTTTTTTCACGCCTGCCCATACATACCGCCTAAAGTTTTTAACCTGCCGAAAGCAAGGAACATTACACTGAGCGCTCCGTAAAATAAGAAATGGCTGAAATAGACGATCTGATAGTCGGGCACATGCAATCCATCGGCTATGACTTCATAAAGAGCATTGAGAATGGCGGCAATAACAACGAATGCCGTCGCCCACATCATATATTTAGCGAAACTCTCGAGCGGCACCAAGGAAATTTTGATAAGACGGAGGGCCGAATATACGAAATACCCGGCCAGGAGCGTTATAGCAACATACACATACGGCATAATGCTGTCCGGTTCAAGCGAAATAAGATTACGATTATAATAATAAATAAAAACCAGGGTGATACCCGCAAACAGGCATGCAAGAAACACGGCGGGCTTGACGAGGGTCCCC
Organism: uncultured Candidatus Saccharibacteria bacterium; assembly: GCA_964627585.1. GTDB lineage: Bacteria > Patescibacteriota > Minisyncoccia > UBA6257 > GWB1-45-9 > CAZVKF01. The sequence continues at coordinate 17,519 of CAZVKF010000007.1, forward strand.
TTTTTCTTGCCGGCCATCCGCAATACAAACTCGGCACCTGCGACCAGCAGAAAAAGACTCGCAAGATACATATTTATCACACTGGCGAATCCCTGGTCCGTGTATTTTCCGGATATATGGAAACTTAAAAATTCAATAAAGTGCGAAGCGGCGAAGACAAACAAAGCCGCCAAGCTCGCATTGATGATCCACCGCAACACCGGGTCGGTTTTTAAGCCAAAGTGCTCAAACACTCTTGTTAGCGCGAGGAGGATGAAAAGAATCGCGATGCCATGAATCCATCCGCTTTGGGAAAAATATGTTCCCCCGCCAAGATTTTCGGCAAGGACGATAATAACAATATTTATGAGCAAAAGAGAAACGGGGGTGAATACCCGATCCAAAAAAGACATATTTTTAGTATAGCATACTTTATCATTTTTTTATACTATAATTATCT